>DATLFR010000160.1 GCA_035540895.1 Actinomycetota bacterium
CCGCTGTCCGGGCCTGCGGCCGCCGCCCCCTCCTCCTCCTTGGTTCATGCTCCCAATGCCTCCCTGGCTTGCTCCCAATCGTCGGTGAACCGCTTCAGCCCTATATCCGTCATCGGATGCTGGACCAGCTTCCGGAACACCTCGTACGGCATCGTCGCTATGTGGCTCCCGAGCCTGGCCGCCTCCACCACGTGCATGGGGTGGCGCAGCGACGCTGCCAGGATCTCGGCTTCGTAGTCGTAGTTGGAGACGACCTCGATGCACTGGGCGAGGATCTCCATCCCGCCCGAGGCTGTGTCGTCGATACGTCCGATGAACGGAGAGATGAGGTTGGCGCCCGCCTTGGCCGCCAGCAAGGTCTGGGCCGGCGAGAACACCAGAGTCATATTAACGCGCATCCCCTCGGCGCGCGCGCGCTTGCAGGCGGCGAGCCCATCGGGGGTGCAGGGGAACTTCACGTAGATGTTCTCGGCGATCTCGGCGCGCTCGCGCGCCTCCCGGAGCATGCCCTCCGTGTCCGTCGAGACGACCTCGGCCGAGACCGAGCCGGGGACCTCGGCGCAGATCTCCTTCAGCATCTGCTTCCAGTCCCGCGAGCCGTCCGCCTCCTTCGCGAGGAGGGTGGGGTTGGTGGTGACCCCGTCGAGCACCCCCCAGGAGTTGATCTCCTGGATCTCCGAGAACTTCGCGGTGTCGAGGAACAGCTTCATAGGCGACCTCCCGTGCTCTACCCGGATGCTTCCTTCTCCGGCCTCCCGGACCCGTTGTTCACCCGTTCGACGGCCGCAGACACGACGCGGTCGATCACCGTGGCCAGCGTCGCGTCGAGGCTGTAGGACGGGATGACGGGCACCCCGCTCTGCAGGGCGAGGGAGCGGATGTACTTCTGGACCTTGCGGATATCGGCGAACGCGGTCAGGTACCGGTCCACGTTGCGGAGCTTGGTGTCCTGGGCCCGCAGGAAGAAGTGCGACCTGTGCAGGTCCTCGTCCTCCACCGTGATGAGGAGTGGGACGTAGACCGCCTTGTCCTCCCATGCCCCGCCCACGTACCCAGGGACGAGGTGGGCCCCCTCGAGGATCAGGTCGGTCCCCTCGATCACCGATCTCTCGATCAGAGCCTGCACCCCCACGGACACCGCCCGCACCTGCTCCTCGAAACCGACCACCACGGGGTCCGCGGACCGCGGGATGGGGTGACGGAGGGCCTGCGCCGCCTCGAACGACGAGACGTGCAGCGTCGGCATGATCTGCTCGCTGAACAACGACCTCATGACCTCGCGGATGGCGTCGGTGGAGATGATCCGGGTGATCCCCAGGCGCGCGGCGAGCTGGGTGGCTATGGTCGACTTCCCGACCCCGGTGGCCCCGCCGATCAGGATGATCAGGGGGAGGTCGAGCTCCTCCACCGTCTGCCACTTCCGGTAGGTGTCGGCGTAGCGCTCGCCGATCATGTCCGAGATCACGTCGGCGGATATCTCGCGCAGCTCGGCCCGCGTTATCTCGTAGCGCTCCGCTTCGAGCAGCTCCCGCTCGATGCGCTCCGCGACCTGGTAGGCCCGGGACGGTGAGATGCCGGTCGCCATGATCGACGACGCCATGAGCCCCTTCGAGTACGGGAGCCCGGCTCGGTCCGAGACGACTATGTGGCGCGGCGCTTCGGTGCGGCGGCGCGCGCGGGGATCGTTCTTGGTCCGGCGCCCCTTCGGCGCTGGCTGCGGCATGTCGTTCCCTTCAGGCCCGCTCTACGGCGAGGCCGATGAGCCGGTCGAACGCGGCTTCGATACCCTCACCGACCAGCTCGTTGTCGGCGAAGACGATCCTGCGGCCGCGGGCGTCCGCAGCCCTTGCGGCGACCTCGATCGCCCCGGCCTTCAACTCGGTGAGCAGGACGTCGTACCCGGGAGCCTCATCGAGCTCGCGCCGGAGCACGGACCGGTCGGCCAGCGCGTGACTCACACCTACCACCTCGCATCCATGCGTCGCCTCGAGATGACGGCGCAAGGTGTCGGATACCCCGGGGGGAGCCGTGCTGCAGAAGAAGACCCTCGCTCCCGCCACGTCCTCGAGCGGTTTCGGTCGGAGAACCGCAGGGAGGGCCTCGACCTGTGGGGCTACGTCGTGAACGGCGCGGAGGATGGGTTCGGCAGTGCCGGGACCCTCAGCCATAGTAACAACGGCCAGGTCGGCCAGCAATAGTCGGTACGGTCCGAGGTAGAGCCGGAGGGCGTCGGGTCCGGCGCCGGCGGGGACGCAGATCAGCCCGGCGTGCGCGGCGACCGGGGGGACCGACGCACCCGACCCCTCCAGGATCACCAGGTCCTCGTCCCTGCCCTCGGCGATCCGGGCGCCGTCGATCACGTTCGACGCGAACACGTCCCCCGCCATGCCGCCCCCGACCCGACGACAGCCGATGGTCGTCACCCGCGATGTGATCGCGTCCTCGATGTAGTCGCTCGCGGCGTGCCGTCCGGCGTCGGCCAGCGCGATGAGGTCGCGGGCCGTCATCGCCCGCCCCGCCTCGATGACCTCCGGGGGGTGGGGGCCCCCCCGGCCCATGGCCACGATCGCCGGCCGGCGCCCGCGGGAGACCGCGTGCCGGGCGAGAGCGCCTGCGACGGCGGTCTTGCCTGTGCGCTTCCCGGTCGCGATCACGCGGATGGCCGGCTTCGTCAGGACCGGCTCCTGCCGGGCCGGACGGAGCTCGAAGTCGGACCCCACGTAGGGCACGCCCTGCATCAGCGCGACGGTGGCGAGCCGGAACCTCGACGCCGGGGTGACGACGGGCTCGTCGGACAGGTCGAGCACGCGGTCCGGACGCAGCTCCTCGAGGACGGAACGCAGCGCCTCCGTCGGCTCCCCGGTCAGGGTGCGGACGCCGTACGCGTCCGTCGGGTCTCCCCCACCGACCTTCTCCGAGCCGCCCAGGAAGACCGCGGCCACGACCTCGTCACCGCCCGAGGCGACGTCCTGCAGGACCGACCGCACCAGCGGCGGGTAGTGCTCGCCGTCGATGAGAGCGACGATCCTCATCGACGGACGGGCTCGACCGCCTCGAGCACCGCGTCCATCTGGCGGCTGTGCTCGGCCCTCGAGCTGAGGCACCAGTCCGCGACCGTGAAGGCGTCGCCCCCGGGTGTGCAGCGGTCGATCCGGACCCGGTCCCCCGTGACGCGGATCAGGCTGTAGCAGGGCTGGGTGAGCCCGCGCAGCTGCGTCGTCGAGACGGTCCCGGCGGTCGAGACGTACAGCCCCTCCAGGCGCCATACCCACGGGACGTGCTTGTGGCCGGTGAGGACCAGGTCGGCCCCCGAGGCGACCAGGACCTCCAGGACGTCTCCCGCGTCGTAGGCGACCGACGGGTCCCGCCCGGTGCCGGGGACGGGGAGCAGGTGGTGGTGCAGCGCGCAGATGCGGAGTCGCGCGTCCGACGCCAGGTTCTCCTTGATCCAGCCGTACCACTCCCGGCCTACGATCCCGCCGTCGATGTCGGGCTCCGAGGAGTCCAGCCCGAGGACGGTCACGCCGCCGCTGCGCAGGACGCCGAACCGGCTGCCCATCAGGTCCTCGAAGATCCGGTACCCCACGTTGCGCGAGTCGTGGTTGCCCGGCACGTACAGGGACCGTCCGCAGCGGATCCGCTCCAGGTAGCCGAGCGCGACCTCGTACTCGCGGAGGTACCCGGCGGTCGTGAAGTCTCCCGTCCCGATGAGCAGGTCGGGCTCGGCGGCGTTGATCTCGTCGATGGCCCGCTCCATCAGCTCCGGTACGAACCGGGGCGAGCCGGCGTGCATGTCGGAGATGTGGGCGATGGTGAGGTCCACGCCGGTACCTTACCCGCCGACCGCGTCGACCTATCCCTCGTCGCCCCGGGCCCGCCACTGCAGCCACGAGGTCATGAGGTCGGTGAGGTCGCCGTCCAGCACCCGGTCCACGCTGGACGTCTCCGCTCCCGTCCGGTGGTCCTTCACCATCTGGTACGGGTGCAGGACGTAGGACCGGATCTGGGAGCCGAAGTCGATCTTGCGCTGCTCCCCGCGCAGCTGGGCCATCTCGGCCTCCCGCTCCTGCCTCCGGCGCTCGAGGAGCTTCACCTTCATGTGCTTCATCGCGACGATCTTGTTCGAGAGCTGCGACCGCTCCGACTGGCAGGTGGTGACGAGCCCGGTCGGCAGGTGGGTGATCCGGACGGCCGAGTCGGTCGTGTTCACGTACTGGCCTCCCGGACCCCCGGCCCGGAACGTGTCGATGCGCAGCTCCTCGTCCGGGATCTCGATCTCGATCGACTCCTCCTCGAGCTCGGGGACGACATCCACCGACGCGAACGCCGTGTGACGCCTGTGCGCCGAGTCGAACGGCGAGAGCCGGACGAGTCGGTGGACCCCGTGCTCGGACCCGAGCCACCCGTACGCGTGGGGGCCCCGCACCTCGATGGTGGCCGACTTCACGCCGGCCTCCTCACCCGCTAGCGCCTCGGTGACCGCGGCCTGGAATCCGTTCTGCTCCGCCCAGCGCAGGTACATGCGCAGAAGCATCTCCGTCCAGTCCTGCGCGTCCGTGCCTCCCGCGCCCGCGTTGACGGACAGGATGGCCGGGCGGTCGTCCAACTCGCCGGAGAACAGGGTCTGGACCTCGAGGCGCGCGATCTCGCGCACCAGCTCGGCGAGGCCCTCGGTCACCTCGGACTCCAGCTCCGGATCGGCCGCTTCCACGGCCATCTCGTTCGCCGCGACCAGATCGTCGGCCAGTGCGAGCAGGCGCCGATACCCGTCGACGGTCCCGGTCAGCTGGGACAGCTCACGCGTCACCACCTGCGCGCGGTCCGGGTCCGACCACAGGTCGGGCCTCTCGCTCTCCGCGCGGAGCTCGCTCAGGCGTCGTTCGGCGGTGTCGAGGTCAAAGGAACCCCCCGAGCTCGCGCAGGCGCACGCCCAGCTCCTTCAGCTCCGGTCCGCGGTCCTGCATGACTACACCCCCGCCCCGTGGCACCTCTTGTACTTGCGGCCGGACCCGCAGGGGCAGGGGTCGTTGCGGCCGACCTTCGGCTCGTCCTTGCGGACGGTCGCGTACTCCGGCTCCCCCGCCTGCGGTGGGGCCCCCTGCGCGGCGGCTGCGCCCTGCTGCTGCTGCGCGGCCGCCTGGCGAGCGGCCCCCTCCGACGTCTTGGCGGGAGCCGTGTACTGGAACCTCGCCGCCCGTCCGGGCGTGACCTGCTGCTGCTGCTCGCCGGCCTCGGCCGCCTTCTGGACGTGGAAGATGTAGCGGGCGAAGTCCTCCTGGATCCTCGAGAGGAAGCCCTGGAACAGGTTGAAGCCCTCCCGCTGGTACTCCACGAGGGGGTCGCGCTGTCCCATCGCGCGGAGGCCGATCCCCTCCTGCAGGTAGTCCATCTCCTGCAGGTGCTCCCTCCAGGCGGTGTCGATCACATGGAGGAGGACGACCCGCTCCGCCCGACGCATCGACTCCGGACCGAGGTCGGCCTCCTTCGCCAGGTAGGCCTCGTGCACCTCGCCGAGGATGTCCTCCAACAGCTCCGCATGGCTCACGTCGCTGAGCTTCTCGACCGTGCGCTGCGTCGGGTAGACCTCGGTCAGCGCGGTGATGAGACCTTCGAGGTCCCAGTCCTCCTCGTAATCGGACGGCGGACAGTAGGTGTCGACGATCGATGTGACGACGTTCTCGACGAAATCGATGGCCTGCTCGGAGAAGTCCTCTCCCTCTAGGAGCTTGCGGCGCTCGGCGTAGACGACCTGCCGCTGGGTGTTCAGGACCTCGTCGTACTTGAGGACGTTCTTGCGGATCTCGAAGTTCTGCTGCTCGATCTGCCGCTGGGCGCGCTGGATGGCCTTGCTTACCATCTTCGCCTCGATCGGCATGTCCTCCGGGACGTTGAGCCGGTCCATGATCGCCCCGACCCGGTCGGCGGCGAAGCGCTGCATCAGGTCGTCCTCGAGCGACAGGTAGAACTTCGACTCACCGGGGTCGCCCTGGCGCCCGGACCTCCCCCGCAGCTGGTTGTCGATACGGCGCGACTCGTGGCGCTCGCTCCCGAGGACGTACAGGCCACCGAACTCGAGGACCTTCGCGCGGTCCTGCTCCCACTGTGCCCGCTTGCTCTCCTGGTAGTCGTGGACGAAGCGGTCGAACGCCTCCGTCTCTGGGACGAGTCCCTGCGCCAGGGCCTCTGTGCGGCCGGCGAGCTCGGTCGACCCGCCCAGGATGATGTCCACCCCGCGCCCGGCCATGTTCGTGGCCACCGTCACCTGTCCCACCCGTCCCGCCTGCGCGATGATCTCCCCCTCGCGCTGGTGGTTCTTGGCGTTCAGCACCTCGTGCGGTATGCCCTGTCGGTCGAGCAGGCGGGACAGCTTCTCGTTCTTCTCCACCGACGTCGTCCCGACGAGGACCGGCTGGCCCTTGGCGTGTCGCTCCCTGATGTCCTCCACGAGCGCGTTCCACTTCGCGTCCTCGGTCTTGTAGATCACGTCCTGGTGGTCGAGGCGGACCATGGGACGGTTCGTCGGGACCTCGTAGACCTCGAGCTTGTAGATGTTGTCGAACTCGGTGGCCTCCGTCATGGCCGTCCCGGTCATCCCGGACAGCTTGCTGTACATGCGGAAGTAGTTCTGGATCGTGATGGTGGCCAGCGTCTGGTGCTCCTCACGGATCCGGACCCCCTCCTTGGCCTCCACGGCCTGGTGGATCCCGTCCGACCAGCGACGGCCGGGCTGCTTGCGTCCGGTGAACTCGTCGACGATGACGACCTCGCCGCCCTCCACGACGTACTCCCGGTCGCGCTTGTACAGCTCCTTCGCCTTGATCGAGGCGTTGAGGTAGTGGATGTACTGGTTGTTGATCTCGTCGTAGAGGTTCGGGACGCTCAGCATCTCCTCGACGCGATGCACGCCCTCCTCGGTGACCGAGATGGTGCGCTTGGCCTCGTCCACCTCGTAGTCGCGCTCCTTCATCAGGCGGCGCGCGATGTTCGCGAACTGGTAGTACGCCTTCGCCGACTCCTCGGCCGCCCCCGAGATGATCAGCGGTGTGCGGGCCTCGTCGATGAGGATCGAGTCGACCTCGTCGACGATCGCGAAGTGGTGGCCCCTCTGCACGAGCAGGTCGGGCGAGTCGTACATGTTGTCGCGCAGGTAGTCGAACCCGAACTCGGAGTTGGTGCCGTAGATGATGTCGCCCTGGTAGATGGGGCGGCGCTCGGACGGGTGCATCTGGCTCTGTATCGAGCCCACCTTCAGACCGAGGAACCGGTAGATCTGCCCCATCCACTCCGCGTCGCGGCGGGCCAGGTAGTCGTTGACGGTTACGACGTGCACCCCCTCGCCGGTGAGCGCGTTCAGGTAGGCGGGGAGCGTGGCGACCAGGGTCTTGCCCTCTCCGGTCCGCATCTCGGCGATCGCCCCGCGGTGCAGGATCGCCCCACCGATCATCTGGACGTCGAAGTGGCGCATGCCGACGGTCCGCCGGCTGCCCTCGCGCACGACGGCGAAGGCCTCCGGGAGAAGGTCGTCGAGGTGCTCCCCGTTCTCGAGGCGCTGGCGGAACTCGGCCGTCTTCGCGCGCAGCCCGTCGTCGGACAGCGCCTCGATCTCGGGCTCGTGGCCGTTGACGAGGTCGACCACCCCGTGAAGGCGCTTTATCTTGCGCTTCTGGCCCGCGGTGAGGACACGCGTGACGATGCTCATGCGGGCCCCATGCTACCCCGGCGGACCTACCGGTCCGGGTCGATGTCGGTCTCGAGGTCGAGCAGCTTCTCCCGGACCGCGTAGATCACGGCTTCCATGCGGGAGTTGAGGTGCAGCTTCTCGAGGATGTTGCGGATGTGGTTCTTGACCGTGTTCTCCGAGATGTGCAGCTGCTTGCCGATCTCCCGGTTCGTCAGGCCCTGGGCGACGTGGCGCAGGACCTCCATCTCGCGGTCCGTGAGGCGTGGGTGGTAGGGACGGTCGTCGGTCCGCTTGCTGATCGTCGCGAACTCGGTCAGCAGCTTCGACGCCATCGACGGGGAGAGCATCGACTGTCCGGAGTGGATGTGCCGGACGGTCTCCGCCACCACGCCGGGGTCGATGTCCTTCAGGAGGTACCCCGACGCGCCGGCTTTGATCGCGTCGAACAGGTCCTCCTCCTCGTCGGACACGGTCAGCATCACGATCCTCGTCGTCGGGAGCGCGTCCTTCAGCCGCGCGGCAGCGTCTATCCCGCTCAGCTTGGGCATCCGCACGTCCATCAGGACCACGTCCGGGACGTGCTCCTCGGCGAGCGCGACCGCCTCCTCACCGTCCGAAGCCTCGGCGACGAGGTCGAGGTCGGGCTCCGCGTTCAGGACGGTCTTGATGGCCTGGCGGAACAGCGCCTGGTCGTCCGCGATCAGGACACGGATCACGTCGCGTCCGCCGTTCGTCTCCGCCGCCTCCGCCATCTGGTGCGCCTTCCTTCCTGCCTCCCGGCTAGCCGGGATGCTCGATGAGCCCGTAGTCGCCGCTCGACCGACGATAGACGACGGCGCAACGCATCGTCTCGGCGCTCATGAACAGGAGGAACTGCAGGCCCGCCTCCTCCAGCTCCATGATCGCCTCCTCGGGCGTCATCGGCTTCACGTTGGCGGGCTCACCGCGGACGATCCGTGGACCGTCCGTGCCCGGGTCCCGATCGTCGTCGGTTAGCGGCGGCCGGGTGTCGGTGGGAGTCCGGGAGGCGTGCTGCTTGCGCCTCTCCTTGTGCTTCTTCACCTGGATCTCGAGGCGGTCCACCGCTTGGTCGATCGCCGCGAAGTAGTCGCCCGCCGCCCCGTGCGCCCTCAGCGTCTCCCCCGGCGTGGAGACGGTGACCTCGACCCGGTGGCGGTCCTTCACGCGGGGGTTGCGCTCCTGGGAGAGCTCGACCTCCATCTTCGTGATCCGCTCGAAGAAGCGCTGCACGCGGGTGAACTTCTCGGTGGCGTACCCCCGGAGGCGGTCGTTGAGGTCGACGCCCCGGCCATGGAGGATGACGTTCACCCGGTGAGTATATCCACCGGTCGGGAGGCCCCTCCGGGCCCGAGCGCCCTGAGGCGGGGGGTGCGCGCGAACGTGACGACGTCGACCGCGTCCGCCCCGGCCCCCACGAGCGCGAGGGAGCACGCCTCGATCGTCGCGCCGGTCGTGAACACGTCGTCGACCAGCAGGACGGTGCCCCGGGCACGCCGCGCGGAGAACCGGCCCGCTGCGTTGCTGCGCCGCATGTGCAGGGGCACCTCGGACTGCCGCCGCCCCGAGGACGCCCTTCGGAGCCAGCCGGTGACGGGCGCGCCGAGGGTTTGCCCGACCGCTCGCGCGATCAGCTCGGCGTGGTCGAACCCGCGGCGGTCGGACTCCCGCCCGCCCGGCACGAACACCACGGTCGGCTCGGACCCGCCCAGCCCGTAGGCGGACGCCAGGTCGGCCAGCATCCGCCCGATCTGCGCGGCGAGAGCGGGGCGCCCGCGGCGCTTCATCGTCAGCGCCAGCCTCCCCGCGTGCGGGGTGTACAGCAGGAGGCTGCGCGCGGAGCGGAACCCCCCGATCCCACGGCAGGCCCGGCAGTCGGGGAACCCCCCCTTGGGAGAGGGGAGCCCGCACCGCAGGCAGATGGGGGTCCGGACGGGCTCGAGCTCCTCCGCGCACGGACCGCACAGCTCCCCGTCGGAGGCGACCCGGCATGCGACGCACCTGATGGGAGCCACGAGGTGGACGATCGACCGGATCATCTGTCCAGGCTACGTCGGACCCCCGACGCGCTATGGTCGTGGCCGTGTCCACCGGCCGCCGTCAGACCGTCCTCGTAGCCGCGACCGCCCTCGTCGTCACGGCGGTCGCGCTCGCCTTCCTGGCCCTGCGGCCCCTCGGCGCGGCCACCCCGACCGAGGCGGCGACGCGCTACGAGTCCGAGAGCGGAGCCGCGGCCAGGGTCCTGACCGACCGGGAGTGGGGAGAGGGCCGGCACGTGCTCGTGCGCACCCGGCGGGGCGGCCGGACGTACCTGTCGCTCTCGTTCGTCGCCGACACCGGCCGGGGGTGGCGGGTGGTCCGCCGCGCGGTCGAGGAGTCGGACCCGTCCGACATCGTCGTGGGCTCCCTGCTGCTCGCCTCCGCTCCCGCCTCCGATGGGCAGCCGGCGTGGACAGCCGCGTTCGGAGAGCTCTCGCACCCCGACATCGCCGTGGTCGAGATCCTCTGGGCCGATGGCACGTCGGGGCGGTCGGACCGCACCGGTGATGCCTACCTGGTGGTCGCGCCCGGCTCTCGGACGGCCATCGAGGCGCGCTTCCTGGACCCTCAGGGAGTGGAGGTGGCCCGCGTGCCGGCCTCGGGAGCGAACCCCGCGCCGTCCCCGCCGGACCCGGGGACCCCTCCGCCCGGCTAGGGACCGCCCTCCCGGTCCGGGGCGGCCCTCTCGACGGCCGTCGGGAGGTCCGGCTCGTCGAAGGAGCCGATGGCCGGCTCGCCGAGCAGCTCCGTGTGCGACATCCGCGCGTCCGTCACCTGCGCGGTCGCCGCCGTGTCGAAGACGAACAGGATGTGGCTCCGCTCCGCCGCACGGGCGATGCGGGTCGTGGCTCCGCGCACGCGCGCCCGGGCCGGCGCGACCGGGACGACGACCACGTCGGTCGGCCGGGCGTGCTCGTGGAGCATCAGCGACGTCTTGCGCCTGTCGACGATTGTCTCTCGCGACTGGTCGCCCAGCATCCCGCCCACCTCGGGATCGTCGGCGCTCTGTCCGGCCACGACGATCGGGGAGCCGGTCTCCCCGGCGAGACGCTTGGCCAGGTCCACCGCGACGCCGAGGGTCGGGCGGGCGGCGGGCACCACGTCGGACTCGCCCACGACCAGGAGGATCCTGTCCCAGTCGCTCTCGGTGGTGCGCGCCACGACGACCGGGACCTCCGCCTCCGCCAGGACCGCATCGATCACCGCCCCGAACAGCAGGACCCCCCCGAGCAGCGACTCGCGCCGGCCTCCGTGACCTCGCCACCCCAGCACCACCAGCGTGCCGTCGTACTCGAGGATCGTGTGGCGCACCCCGCTGGCCTGGGACAGGTCGATCCGGACGAGGCCCCGGCTCTCGGCCCCGTGCGACATGCCCGTCTGGACCGCCGAAGTGTTGCGTTCTCGCGCCTGGGCCACCTCGTCGTCGCCTGCCTCGGGAGGGACGATCGAGACAGGCATCACGATCCCGGCGTCGGACCGCGCCAGGGTCGCGGCCAGCCTGAGCACCCCCTCGGATGGGCCGCGCGGGTCGACCAGCGTCACGACCGTACGTCCGAGCGACCAGCGCACCCCGGGCCGCGGGAGGCGCGGCGCGTAGCGGTTGGCGGCCCCTGAGGAGACGAGGCAGGTGGCCAGGATCACGATGACGACGGCGTTGACGACGTCCTGGTCCAGGATCTCGGCCTGGAACCCGACGATCACCGCGGCCAGGGTGGCAGCGGCCTGCGCCCCAGAGAGGGCGAAGGCCGCCCCTATCTCGGACCGGCCGAACCGGAAGAGCTTCCCGGCGACGAAGGCGGCGGCGAACTTCCCGAACAGCGCCACGGCGGTGAAGGCGCCGGCCGTCACCAGCGTCTCCACCCGGGCCACCCCGCGTGGGTCTACGAGCATCCCGACCGAGACGAGGAAGAGCGGTATCAGCAGGGTCGAGCCCAGGAACTCGATCCGCTCCATCAGCTCCCCACCGTTGGGGATGAGGCGGTTCAGGGCCAGGCCGGCCAGGAAGGCGCCGACGATACCCTCGATCCCCGCGACCTCGGCGGCGGCCGCCGACGCGAAGAGGGCGAGCAGCGCGAACAAGAAGCGCAGGTGCAGGGGTTGCCCGGGTCCGGAGAAGAAGTATCGGGCCAGACGGGGCAGCCCCCAGAGGGTGGCGGCGAGGAACACGCCCATCGCCGGGATCAGGGTGAGCCAGAACGCGGGGCCGAGCGAGCCCCGGTGGGCGCTGACCGCGATGGCTAGGACCAGCAGCGCTGCCGTGTCGGTGATGATCGTCGCCCCCACCGTCGTCGCGACCGCGCGGTTCGCGAACGTCCCGAACCGGCGGAAGACCGGGTAGGTGAGCAGCGTGTGGGAGGCCCAGCACGACGCGAGGAGCACCCCCGCCACGGGCTCGAACCCCATCAGGAGGAAGATCGGGGCGCCGATGGCCATCGGGATCGCGAAGGACAACACGCCGAGCGTCACGGAGGCGCGGCGCCGCTGCGCGAAGTCCTCCAGGTCGAGCTCGAGGCCGGCCACGAACACGAGGTAGAGCAGGCCCACCGTCCCCAGCAGCTCTATCGCGCCGTGCCTCTCGAGGAGACCGGCGACGTGGGGGCCGACCACCATCCCGGCCAGGATCAGACCGACTATGGACGGCACCCGAGCCCGCTCGGTGAGCGGTGGGACGAGCAGGATGATCGCGATGAGGATGCCGAAGACCCAGCCCGCCTGGGTCAGCGGGAGGGACGGCAGCCCGATGGCCATGGGTGGAGCGAGTGCGCCCCTAGGTGCCGGTCTCCCAGGAGTTGAGGTAGGCCTCCTGCTCCGGCGTGAGCTCGTCTATGCGCACACCCATCGTCTCGAGCTTGAGGCTGGCGATCTCGCGGTCGACGTCCGCCGGGACCTCCAGGACCGACGGGCTCGGGAGCGCTCCTTCCTTGTGCAGCCGGACGAGCCAGGCGAGCGACATGGCCTGCCCGGCGAAGGACATGTCCATGACGGCGGCCGGGTGGCCCTCGGCGGCGCCGAGGTTGACGAGCCGTCCGTCCGCCAGGAGGTAGACCCGGCGGCCGTCCCCGAGCGTGAGCTCCTCGACGTCGCGGCGGAACCGCCGGGTGGCGGTCGCCATCTTGCGGAGGCCCTTCACGTCGATCTCGAGGTCGAAATGGCCCGCGTTGGCGAGGATGGCCCCGTCCTTCATGGCCTCAGCGTGCTCCGTGCGGATCACGTCGCGGTCGCCGGTGACCGTGATGAAGATGTCCCCCGTGCGCGCGGCGTCGGCCATGGGCATCACCTCGTACCCCTCCATCACTGCCTCGAGCGCGCGGATCTCGTCGATCTCGGTCACGACCACGCGCGCTCCCATCCCGCGCGCCCGTGACGCGACCCCCCGTCCGCAGTCGCCGAACCCCGACACCACGACGGTCCGGCCCGCCAGCAGCACGTTCGTGGCCCGGACGACGCCGTCGATCGCCGACTGGCCGGTGCCGAACCGGTTGTCGAACAGGTGCTTCGTCGGGGTGTCGTTGATCGCGACGATCGGGTAGAGCAGCTTGCCCTCCCGGGCCATCTGCCGCAGGCGGATCACCCCGGTGGTCGTCTCCTCGGCTCCCGCGACCGTCTCGCGGGCCTGGTCGGGGCGCTTCACGTGCAGCGCGCTGACGAGGTCGGCGCCGTCGTCGATCGTGAACGAGGGACGGCGGTCGAGGACCTCCTCGATGTGCTGGTAGTACGTGTCGTTGTCCTCGCCGCGCACGGCGTAGACGGCCACGCCCTCGTCTGCGAGCGCGGCCGCCACGTCGTCCTGCGTCGAGAGCGGGTTCGACGCGCAGAGGGAGACGTCGGCTCCCCCCGCGCGGAGCGCCCGGATCAGGTTCGCGGTCTCGGTGGTCACGTGGAGGCAGCAGCCCACGGTCACGCCCTCGAAGGTGCGCTCGCTCTCGAACCGCTGGGCGAGCGAGCGTACGACCGGCATGTGGCTGCCCGCCCACTCGATGCGCAGGCGGCCCTCCTCGGCCAGCGATAGATCGGCGACGTGGTGATCCATGGTCTCCTCCTGTCAGGATCCGCTCAAGCTCTGCTTGAGCCGGTCGATCGATGAGATGGTGGTCGGGTCAACACCTCGCGCCAGCGCGAGGTAGACCGACACGTACCCGCTCAGCATAGCCAGGTCGAAGAAGCGCTCGAGCGGACCGGCGCCGCGGGGCCGGACCTCCACCACGTCGCTCACGCCCGCGCGCACCTCCTCGAGCGTCGCGGCGAAGCGCTCGGAGACCCGGGGGTCCTCGTCGACGTCGCGGAGGCAGACGAGGACGATCGGCACGTCGGGGCGCCCGGCGCTCCCGTCCGGGCCGAGACCCACTATCTCGTTGTGGTCGAGCTCGGGCAGGACCGCCGAGTGCGCGAGCACCTTCGCGTTCTCGTTGAGGTCCGACCTCCACCGGGCCGCGGCTACGCCGGTCACCCCCGGACCCCCCCACACGACCGGCAGGGCTCCCTGGAGGCGCCGGGCGATGTCCTTCGCCAGGTTCTCGGCGCCGGGCACGTCCGGCCCCCACTCGGTAACGCGCTCGCGCAGGGAGCCGACCGAAGCCCCCACGTCCAGTCGGTCGACGAAGTGGTGCGGCCCGGCGCCCAGCGGGAGCAGCGCGCCCACGGTCAGGTGCCCGATCGCGTACCGGGGCATGGCGCCGCCCGGCACCCGCAGCGTGGCCCACCCGGCCCCCTCGGCTTCCTCGAGGAGCGGCCCTCCCGAGGCGACGGCGCAACCGGACGCGCCCGACTCCACGGCCGCGCGCAGCGCCGAGAGCGTCTCCGCGGTGGACCCGGAGTAGCTCGAGACGACGACGTGCGTCTCCCGACCGCACCAGGCCGGCACACCGTAGGAGTGGTGCGCGGC
>DATLFR010000161.1 GCA_035540895.1 Actinomycetota bacterium
GACCGCCCGATTCACCGCCTCGCCCACCCCCTTCGGCCCACCCTTGCAGTGCATCCCGAAGTAGGACGCCACCATCGCCGCTATCAACCCGAAGACGCCTGCCTTCATGAGGGCCACCCATAGGTCCGCCGTCTGGGCCAGGAGCGAGAACGAGGCGAGGTAGGCGCCCGGCGTCCCTCCCTGGACCAGGACGTTGAAGACGTAGCCCCCGGCCACGCCGGCCACGGACACGAACCCGTTGAGCAGGACGGCCACGACGACGGCGGCCAGGATGCGAGGGACTATCAACCGATGGACCGGGTCCACCGCCAGGACCTCCATCGCCGCGATCTCGTCGCGGACCTTGCGGGAGCCTAGATCGGCCGTCATCGCCGACCCACCGGCTCCCGATATCAGCAGGGCGGTCGCGATCGGAGCCGCCTCACGGACCACCGCGAGCACCATGGCCGCCCCCGTCTGGGACTGGGCGCCGAGCTGCCGGGACACGTTCCCGACCTGCAGGGCTATCGTCGCGCCGAACGCTATCGAGACCAGGATGACCGGGACGATCGAGACCGCGACGATGAACCAGGAGATCCGCAGGAACTCGGCGACCGGCCACGGACGGCGGAGGAAGACCCGGAAGGCGTCGAGCGTGAGCGCGAACATGTTGCCGGTCTCACGCGCCACCCCGGCTATCAAGCGTCCCTCCCGGTCACGACGCGGCGGCCGCCCTCTCCCCCGCGTCCTTCTCCTCGGACATGCCGATCGGACCGTCGGTCGTGCCGTTGAGGAACTGCGTGACCACCTTCTCCTTGCTCGTGAACATGTCCTTGCGGGAGCCGAACTTCACGAGCTTGCGGGCGAAGATCAACCCGATGTGGTCGGGGACCGTCCGGGCCGTCTCGATGTGGTGGGTGACGATGACGATCGTCGGTCCCAGGCGCCTCTTCAGGTCGAGCGTGAGCATGTTCAGGTAGGCCGTCCGCACGGGGTCGAGCCCGGAGTCGGGCTCGTCGAACAGGAGGATCTCGGGCTCGAGCACGAGCGCCCGGGCCAGGCCCGCCCGCTTCTTCATCCCGCCGGAGATCTCGGCCGGGTACTTCCTCTCCGCTCCCGAGAGCCCCACGAGCTCCAGCTTCTCGGAGACGATCTGGCGGATCGTGCCCTCGGACAGGTCCGTGTGCTCGCGCAGCGGGAAGGCGACGTTGTCGGCGACGGTCATGGAGCCGAAGAGCGCGCCGTCCTGGAAGAGGACCCCGAACTTCTTGCGGACCTCGAAGAGCTCCTTCTCCTTCAGGGTCGGTATGTCGTGCTCGCCCACGTAGACGTGTCCGGCGGTGGGCTTGAGCAGGCCCACGAAATGCTTCAGCAGGACCGACTTGCCGGTGCCGGACGGTCCCAGGATCACGGTGATCTCACCCTTCGGGACGTCGAACGTGACGTCCTCCCAGATCGTCTGGGAGCCGAAGCGCTTCGTCAGCCCGACGACGGAGATCGCGACCCCGGGGGGTGCGGCCATTCCCCTCCTCTCCCCACGTTGGACGAAATCCTACAAGAGGCCGCCCGGATGCACGGGCGTTCGAAGAGGACGACCGGCGGCCGATCGGGGCCGGCCGCCGGTCAGGGAGAGCTGAGGGTCAGGCGGGGCAGGCCGCCTGGAAGTTCGCGAAGTCGACGCGGTCGCTGACGGCGTCGCCGACCCCGGGGCCGCGGCCGCTGGGTCCGGTCGACGAGCCCCACCAGTTGCGCTGCGCATCGATGGGGGCGCCTCCCTCGTTGTAGAGGCCGTACGCGCTGTGACCGGATATGCAGCTCTGTGTCACCCGGGCGGCGGACCCGCCCGAGAAGAACGCCACCCCGTAGTCCCCGTTGTTGGTGATGCGGGTCCGTTCGACGGTCGGGCTCGAGCCGCTGTACGCGATGATCCCGTACGTGTGCCACCCCGCTCCTCGGTTCTCGGCTATCCGGGAGTCGCTGATGCTCGCGCTGGCCTCCCACATCGAGATGCCCCCGGAGTCGTTGCCGGTTATCTCGACCTGCGAGAGGACGGGAGCCGCGGACGCTATCTCCATGCCGAACCTGCCTCCGTCGCGGATGCGGGTCCCGATCAGCACGGGAGCCCCCTCGTGGACGGAGAACCCGACCGAAGAGCTGTTGGAGATGGTGACGGGGACGCCTCCGGCGGTCCTCTCCAACCGGGGGCTCGACCGGTGGCCCTGGATGCCGTACCCGTTCCGGTCGATGGTGGACCCCTTCAGGGTCGGGCTCGCCGCCCACAGCTGCAGCCCGGTGCCGTTCGACGATATGTCGTTGGCGAGCAGGTCCGGCTGGATGGAGTCGAGGTGGATCCCGACGCCGTTGTTGACGGCGGCGGAGTTCGACACCACGGGCCGGGTGACGAGTCCGGACCTGATCGAGAGCCCCGTCGGGTTGCGCGTCGCCGTCGTCGTGGTGATCGTGAAGCTGGACGCGTCGGAGCGCAGACCGACGCTGCGGTGGTCGGAGAGCAGCGATGAGGAGACCGTCCCCGAGCTGTTCACGAGGTGGATCCCGTCGACGTTGCCTCGGAGCGTGGCTCCGCTGATCGCTATCCCGGTGGAGTCGTAGAAGGTCAACAGACCCTGCATCGTGGTCGCGCCGCGGGCCCCCGAGGTCATCGTCCTCCCCGCGATCGCCGCGCCGTTCGCGCGGTAGAAGTACACCCGCTCATGGGGGCGCAGCGCACCGTCGACGTTGATCCCGTTGACCGTGTTGCCGGTCATCAACGGGACGCTCGGCGCGGCTTCGTGCGGGACCGAGATGCCGATGTCGTTGTCGTCGAGCTGGTTGCGCTGGAGGCGGACGGTCCCCTGGTTGACGGAGAGGCCGACCGACGACATCTGCGTCACCCGGTTCTCCGCCAGCGTCGCGGCGGACACCCCCTCGGGCGTGTCCGCGGACACCGAGATCCCGGACCTCCCATCACCGGAGATCTCGTTCCCGGCCACGGTGACCCGTCCGTCGTCGACGGTCCAGACCGAGAGCCCCACGCCCCACGAGTCGTCGTGCAGCGTGACCACGTTGTCCGTTACGTCGAGCGCTCCGGTCGAGGCGTCCTGGTCCTGATGTGACAGGGCCAACGCCACCGAGCTCCACTGGCGCACCTCCACCTCGTTGTGGGTGAGGGCGATCGCGGCCGTCCCGGGGTCCTGGTACGTCCGGATGCCGTGAGCCCCCCACCAGTAGCCCTGGGTCGAGATGGAGTTCCCATCCACGGCCACGGGCTCCCGAGGAGACCCCACGGTGAGCCCGGACGACCAGTTCGTGATCGACGTGTCGGTGAACCCCCCATCGGAGGTCTCGAGCCTGGCTCCCTCGGTGTAGCCCCCGTTCTCGGGACCACGCATCTCGGACCCATCGATGTCGACGGAGCTGTCCCGGGTCAGGACGCCGTAGTGGTGGTTGGTGAGGCTGCTCGCGTCCACCAGGAGCCCGTCGGCTTCGAGCCGGCTCTCCCACAGCGCGAGGGTGTACGTCAGCGGGTAGGAGGATGCGTGCGCCTGACGCGTCGTCGTCATCGTCACGTCCCGCAGCTGGGCGTCCGACGCGGCGAGCGTCGCGGTCACGTCGTGGAGGTCCGTGTCGCTGAGCTGAAGGACCGGTCGGGCGTCCGACCCCGGGGCCGGGGCGGACACCAGCTGCACCGGGTACGTGGGCGCCGCCTGGGGAGCCAGGGACACATGAGCGACGATCGAGGACCGGCGCGGGTCGAACCTCAGCCCGAGCGGCCCTTCGTACTCAGCCAGGTCGAAGGTGCGGAGCGCCCCGGTCACGACGATCCTCTGGGCGACGACGTTGTCGCGGATCACCGCGCCGGCCTCGGCCAGCGGGCCGGAGACGGCGGGAGGCGCGGGAGGGTCGTCCGGGAGCCGGTGGTAGGGGTACAGCGCGGTGTAGGCGGTCCAGTAGGCGTCGTACCAAGCGAGCTGGGCGAGCTCCTCGGCCGAGCGGATCTCGTTCAGGCGCGGCTGGACCGCCTCGTCGTAGATGCGCTGTCGCACATCCGTGTCCCGGACCTCCAGCTTCGTCCCGTACAGGTTCAGAGAACCCTCGGGCGTGATGATCACGGACCCGTCGACGATCAGGTGCAGCCCGACGAGCGTCACCTCTCGGTCGATCACGAGCGGTCCGGGCACCAGGATCGGTGCGGCGGGCGGGGCCACGGTCGTGGCCGCGGCCCTCGACCGGGCTTCGAGCATCTCGAGAACGGAACCGGACGCGGCCCGGAGGACCTCCCGGTCCGCAGCCCATGCCCCGTGCGTCGCCGTCAGTACGAGTGCCGCTGCGAGCGCGCAGCCGAGCACGCGCCGGATAGCCGTGATGCCCATCACGTCCCCCTTCAGCCCAGAGAACCCCAGGCTCACGGGTTCGCCTCGGAGGGACGGTGTCCTGCCATAACGGACACGCCCCCGGGGGGTCCCCCCCGACGTCTGCGAGGACGGCCCTAGGCGTACCGGGGGTCGGACCGTTCGGGGTCCAGGCCGAACCGTTCGATCGCGTCGGCCACGGTCTGCGGCTTCACGTCTCCGGCCAGCGCCAGCGCGTGGAGCGCGGCGACGACGGTGTGCTCGGCGTCCACCTCGAAGTGGCGCCGGAGGGCGGGGCGGGTGTCCGACCGCCCGTAGCCGTCGGTGCCCAGGGGGACGAACGGACCCGGCACCCATCGTCCGATCTGGTCGGGCACCGCCTTCATGAAGTCCCCGACCGCCACGACCGGGCCGCCGTCCGACAGGGACCGCGTCACGTACGGCACCCGCGCCTCCTCGGTCGGGTGGAGCCGGTTCCATCGCTCGGCCTCGAGGGCGTCGTCTCGCAGCATCTGGTAGGAGGTGGCGCTCCACACGTCGGCAGCGACCCCGAACTCGGCCAGGAGCTCCTGGGCCCGCAGCGCCTCGAGCACGATCGGACCCGATCCCAGCACCTGCACCCGCGGACCCTCGGCGTCGGAGGTCTTGAACCGGTACAGGCCGCGGATGATGCCGTCCTCGACCCCCTCGGGCATCGGCGGCATCCGGAACTGCTCGTTGTACAGGGTGAGGTAGTAGAAGACGTCCTCCCCCTCGTCGACCATCCGGCGCAGTCCCTCGCGGACGACGACCCCGACCTCGTAGGCGAAGGCCGGGTCGTACGAGTAGCAGTTCGGGACGGCCGAGGCGAGCAGGAGGCTGTGGCCGTCCTGGTGCTGGAGCCCCTCTCCGGACAGCGTCGTACGTCCCGCGGTGGCTCCCAGCAGGAACCCGCGCCCGCGCTGGTCGCCGAACGACCAGATGAGGTCCATCACCCTCTGGAAACCGAACATGGAGTAGAAGATGAAGAACGGCACCATGAGCTCGCCGTGGGTGGAGTACGAGGTCCCGGCGGCGGTGAGCATGGCCATCGAGCCGGCCTCGGTGATCCCCTCCTCGAGCAGCTGCCCCGTCTCCGACTCCAGGTACGGCATCAGGGTGCCCACATCGACGGGCTCGTAGGTCTGGCCGAGCGGGTTGTAGATCTTGATGGCCTTGAACAGCGACTCCATCCCGAAGGTGCGGGCCTCGTCCGGGATGATCGGGACGATCCGCTTGCCCAGGTTGGGGTCCCGGAGCAGCTGGCGCAGGAGCCGGACGAACGCCTGAGTGGTCGCGGCGTCCTGCTCGCCGGATCCCTTCCCCAGCTCGGTGTACACGTCCGGACCGGGCAGCTCCGGGCGCGTGTAGCGGACCACACGCTTCGGCAGCGGACCACCCAGCACCTCGCGACGCCACTTCATGTACTCGACGACCTCGCTGTCCTCTCCGGGGTGGTAGTAGGGGAGGTCCTCGATCTCGCTGTCAGAGATGGGGAGCCCGAGGCGGTCGCGGAACTTCCGGAGGTCGGTGTCCGTCATCTTCTTCGCCTGGTGCGTGACGTTCCGGGCCTCGATGTCCTCCCCGAGCGTCCATCCCTTCACGGTCTTGGCGAGGATGACGGTCGGTTGGTCCTTCAGCTCCGTCGCCACCTTGTAGGCGGCGTACAGCTTCCGGTAGTCGTGGCCTCCCCGGCGCAGCCGGCGCAGGTCGGAGTCGGACAGGTGGGAGACCATCTCGCGGAGCCGGGGGTCCGGACCGAAGAAGTTCTCACGGATGTAGGCCCCGGACTCGACCGCGTACTTCTGGAACTCGCCGTCGACGGTCGTGTCCATCTTGTTCACGAGGACACCGTCGACGTCGCGGGCGAGCAGGTCGTCCCACTCCCGGCCCCAGACGACCTTGATCACGTGCCAGCCGGCCCCCCGGAAGAGACGCTCGAGCTCCTGGATCACCTTCCCGTTGCCGCGGACGGGGCCGTCCAGGCGCTGGAGGTTGCAGTTGATGACGAGGATCATGTTGTCGAGGCGCTCGCGCGCGGCGAGCGAGAGCCCGGCTATGGACTCGGGCTCGTCCATCTCGCCGTCGCCCGCGAACATCCACACCCGCTGCTCGGAGGTGTCCTTGAACCCGCGCGCGTGCAGGTACCTGTTGAAGCGGGCCTGATAGATCGAGTTCAGCAACCCGAGTCCCATCGAGACGGTGGGGAACTCCCAGAACTCCGGCATCAGCCGCGGGTGCGGGTACGAGGAGAGCCCGCCTCCCGCGGCCTCCTGGCGGAAACGGTCGAGCTGCTCGGGGGACAGCCGCCCCTCGAGATAGGCCCGCGCGTACATCCCCGGCGAGGCGTGCCCCTGGTAGAAGATCTGGTCTCCCCCGCCGGGGTGGCTCTTGCCACGGAAGAAGTGGTTGAACCCGACCTCGTACAGCGACGCGGCGGACGCGTACGTGGAGAGGTGGCCGCCGATCCCCGGAGCCTTGCGGTTCGCGCGCATCACCATGATCGCGGCGTTCCAGCGGATCAGCCGGCGGATCCGCCGCTCCATCTCCTCGTCGCCCGGGAACGGGGGCTCCTCCTCGGGGGCGATCGAGTTCACGTAGTGGGTCGCGACCATCGGCGGCATCCCGATCTGCAGCCGGCGGGCCTCCCCAAGCACGCGCCGCAGGACGTACCCGGCGCGGGTGGCGCCCTTGCTGGTGGCGAGGTCCTGGAGGGCCTCGATCCACTCGCCCGTGATCTGGGGGTCGATGTCGGGGAGCTGGTCGCGGTACTCGTCAAAGGTCATGGGTCCACCCTACCCCCGCCGCCCAGCCGTGTCGGCAGGGGGCCCTCTGGGCGCCCGCTTGACGCGCACGTGGCCTGCCGCGCCCGAGCGCGAGGTGTGGGCGATAGCTCGGCGCGACCGGGAGTTATCGCCCGCACCTGATGAAGGGGGCGGGTCGGGCCAGTCAGCGGTGGTCGGCCGTGGCGTCGCGATGCCCGGATCGAGCACCTTGCGCAGGCAGCGTCTCGAGGGCCTGGAACGGATGATCTACCGGAGGCCTGTGATCTCGAGAGTTGACGGATCGTGTGCCGCCGAGCTTAGGGACCCGTATGGTTGGTTCGTGATGACTCCTCACGCACCTCCGAGGGGCGGCATCGCCGCGCGGTTCGTGCGCGACGGGTACATCGTGCTCCCGGACGTGCTCGCCGCCGACGAGGTGGCCGAGCTGCGGGACGAGGCCACGGCGATCTGTCGAGGGCTGCGGGGCGAGATCGGCGGCGTCGAGCCTCCGCGGCCCGGCGAGGATGACGACGAGGTGCTGCGCCGGTACCTGTGCATCCACTTCCCGCACAAGGTGTCGGACGTGATGATGCGCTACCTCGCCCACCCGCTCGTGGTGGAGGCGCTGACCCAGGTGATCGGTCCGGACGTGAAGGCCATGCAGTCGATGCTGTTCATAAAGCCGTCCGGCAAGCCCGGACAGGCCTGGCATCAGGACGAGTACTTCATCCCCACCCGAGACCGCTCGCTGACCGCCGCGTGGATCGCCCTGGACGACGCGACGGTGGACAACGGGTGTCTGTGGGTGATCCCCGGCTCCCACGCGCCCGGCGTGATCTACCCGCAGCGGGAGCACGGGGACGGACGGTTCGACTGCGCGGGGGAGGCCTACGAGTTCCCCTACTCCGACGACGACGCGGTCCCCGTGGAGTTGGCAGCGGGGTCGGCCGTCCTGTTCAACGGGTACCTGCTGCACAGGTCGCTGCCTAACACGTCCGGTCGCTACCGTCGCGCGCTCGCCTGCCACTACATGAGCGCCTCCTCGCTGCTCCCGTGGTACCTCCCGGGTCCGGACGAAGGGATGGCGAACACCGATATGCGCGACATCGTGATGGTGGCCGGCCGGGACCCCTACGCGTGGAAGGGGATCACGGACATCAACCGCCCCCACGTGCGCCCGTCCGGCGAGGGCGGGTGCGGCAACGAGCGCAACAACATGTCCTAGGGCCAGACGGGGCCCACCTCCCGCAGCCCGTCGGTTCCTCGCAGCCACTCGTAGCTCCATGCGCTCGTGGGGCCGTCGTCCGTCGTCGCCTCCACCACCACCCGCCTGTACAGCTCGCCCTCGCTCTCGACCTCGTCGAGCAGGGAGAGGGCCTCGTCCGGGCGGTCCAGGTGCAGCACCGAACCCTCGATCCGCCCGCCATGGCCGAACAGGGCTGCGGGGTATCCCAGGCCCGTGTCGTAGAGCCGGCCGGGCACGGATGCGGGGGTGGCTGCCCGGACGAACTGCTCCACCACGTGGTGGAGCCGGGAGCCGGGGCGCAACAGGCCGTATACGAAGACGCGATCGGTCACACCCACACCGTCTCGTAGCGGAGCGCGGGCAGGGACGCGGAGTCGACCAGCTCGTCCCCGGCCCTCAGCTCCACCGCCTCGAGCGGCTGGGAGTGGGGGAACGAGACCATCCAGTGCGACCACGTCCCACTGTGGTGGACGAGCCGAGGGATCCCCATGCCGGTGACCGTCGATCCGCTCCGCACCGAGAGGTGTCCGAACCCGCCTCGGTGCCTGAGATGGACGAGGACACGGTCGCTCCACCGGGTCACCGCGTGGACCCTCATGACGCCCGCCGGCGAACGCAGGGTCAGGTCGCACGGGAGGGCCTCTCGCAGCTCCGTCCGTGGCTGCGAGGTCAACGCGTCCAGCCACGACTCACGCAGCGCGTCGCACCCGGGACACCGTCCCGGCTCCTGCAGGTGCTCCTGGAGGGCGCCGCAGGTCGCGCACCCGGGAGGGCGGCGCAGGCGGACCCCCCTGCGCGACGAGAGGTCGATCGTGAGCTCGACCCGTCCGTCGGCGGGGTGGTCGGTCTGGACGTGCACCACCGTCGCCCCCGCCGGCGGACGGTCGAAGGCTATCGGGTAGTGCGCGAGCTCCGGCTCCGGACGGGCGCCCCGGTCGTGGCGCTTCAGCGGCACGCGGCCCTGCGGGGTTGCCGCGACCGCGCCCCACGGCCAGCGCCACGGACCGTCCATCAGCTGGACCCCGGTCCGGCCCGGCGCCTCGAACACATCGAGCTCCACGCAGGTCGTCCACCTCGTGGCACAGGCCGCCCAGAGGCGGCGGTCGCCGTCCGGGGGCAGGGGGACGCCGATCGCGTAGGTCCGAGGCCTGCCCTTCGGCTCCGAACGCGGCCCGGCGTTCACGTCCGGAGTCGGCGAGCCAGGTACACGAGCGGGTGGACGGCCTCCCTGCCCGTGAGGTCCGCGATCTGGTGCCGGCAGGAGGTCCCCGTGGCGACCACCTCGGCTCCCTCCGCCTCGCGCACGGCCGGGGCGAGCACGCGCTCCCCCATGGCCACGGACAGGTGGTAGCGCTCCTCGCGGTAACCGAACCCGCCGGCCATCCCGCAGCACCCGGCGTCGGGCTCCGTGATCTCCGCTCCCGCGGCCGCGAGGGCCACGCGGGTGTCGGCCGTCCCCCAGAGGGCCTTCTGGTGGCAGTGCCCGTGCAGCAGGACCGCTCCCCCCTGCTCGTAGTCGAGACCGAGCTCGGACACGTACGCCTCGGCCGGGCGCGATCTGGCGACGATGTCGGACACGTCCTCGATGAGGTGCGGCCAGTCGTCGGTGACCGCGGACAGGCAGGAGGGCTCGCAGAACAGGATCGGCCCGTCGGTCGACCGCAGGACCCGGGCCGCCCGCTCGGCCGCCCGCCTGGCGCGCCCGATGTAACCCTCGGACAGCATCGTGCGTCCGCAGCACCCCGCGTCGACGAGGCCCAGCGTGCGTCCGGCTCGAGCCACCAGATCGCGCGCTGCCTCCCCCACCTCCGGCTCCTGGTAGGTCGTGAAGCAGTCCGCGAACAGGAGAGCGTCCCCGTCGCGCGCCATCCTCCGCGTGAGCGGCTCCCGAGCGAGGGGCGGCAGCTCGCGCTGCAGCGCGATGCCGAGCCGTCGCTTGAAAGCCGTCGTGGACATCACGCGGTTGACGAGCCGGGGCGTGCGGGAACCGGCTGCGGCGAGCTCCCGGAGCCTGGCCGTCATCGCCTGGAGGGGCGTGGCTCCCTCAGCCCGGCGGGTCATGTCCATCCACTCCGACTTCAACCGGGCCAGGTCGACCTGCGCCGGACACTCGGTCTTGCACGCCTTGCACCCGACGCAGGTGCCCATCACCTCGTGCGCCTCGGGGGTCGAGAGGTCGCCCGGGTCCAGCTCGCCGGCCACCACGCTGCGTAGCAGGTTGGCTCGGGCCCGGGTGGAGTGCTCCTCCAGTCCGGTCGCCGCCGCCGGTGGGCACATCGTGCCCTGGAGCCGCTTGCGGCAGGCGCCCGCCCCGAAGCACCGCTCGGCGGCGGCGGCGAACCCGCCCTGATCGGCGTAGGAGAAGGAGGTGGCGGGCACCCGGCGGGTGTAGCCGGGTCCGTACCGCAGGTCCTCGGTCGGACGCGGTCCCTCGACGACCTTGCCGGGGTTGAGCAGGTCGGCCGGGTCGAAGGCGGCCTTGATGGCCCGGAGCTGTCCGTACAGGGCCGGCCCGAAGAGGCGCTCGTTCCAGTAGGCGCGGGCAAGTCCGTCGCCGTGCTCGCCGCACAGGTCCCCGCCCCAGGCGTTCACGAGGTCCACGGCGTCCGCCATCAGGCGCTCGAGCTTCGTCAGGTCCGAAGCGCTCGTCAGATCGAGGAACGGGCGCGTGTGGATCAGCCCGGTCGAGGCGTGGCCGTACCAGACGACATCGGTGCCGTACCGGGAGAAGAGCGCGTCGAGCTCCCGGATGTAGCCGGGCAGCCGCTCGACCGCGACGATCGTGTCCTCG
>DATLFR010000162.1 GCA_035540895.1 Actinomycetota bacterium
GGACGGGCGTGGCGGTCGCCCGGGTGGCCAGCAGGACCCGCGCCTTCGGTCCGCGTGATGCATGTAAGCGTGAGGTAACTACCCAGCCCGCGGCTGCAGCGATCCGCACCCCGTCGGTGCCTTGGGTGGGATGATCGAAGCGATGAGAGGCGGGGTGGGGCTACCCTCGAGCAGGATGAATCCCTGATGGGCCTCTTGACCTTCGCGCTGAATGTGACTCTGGACGGGTGCTGCGACCATCGCGAGGGAATCGTGGACGACGAGTTGCACGACTACTTCACGCAGTTGATGGACGCAGCCGGAGCGATGCTGTGGGGGCGCGTCACCTACGAGCTGATGGAGAGCGCGTGGCCGGCGGTGGCGCGCGACGAGGATGCGCCACGCGCGATGCGGGAGTGGGCGCGCAAGCTGGAGGCCAAGCCCAAGTACGTGGTCTCGGCCTCACGCAGCGACTTCCGTTGGAGCAACACTTTCCGCGTTCAGGGCGATCTGGGTGAGGCTGTAACACAGCTGAAGGAGAACACCCCCCAGGGCGTGCTCGTGGGGAGCCCCATGCTCGCGGGCGCCCTCGAGCGGCTGGGGCTGATCGACGAGTACCGTCTCGTCGTCCATCCGGTCATCGCTGGTCACGGGCCGACGTTGTTTCAAGGGTTGGAGCCCTCGCGACGCCTCGAACTCGTGTCGACGAACCGCCTGTCCGGTCAGGTGGCGCTGCATTATCGCCGCATGGACGTATGAGGCAACCGAACCGGGCTGTCCGGCCATCGTCCGCGCGCTCTTCCGACGCCTGGTTCGTGGGCCGGACAACTCGGCCCTGCAGCCGACAAAGCCTCGCCGCTGCATGTCCGCGTAGAGTCTCGCTATGAGAGGCGAGGCCTCGGCGGCTGAGCGCCAGGGTCGTCAGACAGACGAAGACACGAAGGGAGACTCTATGGAAGGCCAGATCGTGCAGATCACGTACGGGCTCCAAAGCCTGCGGAAGTCTTACCTCGAGGAGAACCAGCCCTACGCCCAACCCATCGCAGACACCCCAGGTCTTCGTTGGAAGATCTGGACCATCAATGAAGAGGCCGGAGAGGCCGGAGGCGTCTACTTCTTCGAGGATGCCGCTTCGGTTCGGGCCTTCCTGGACGGACCGATCATCACGGAGATGAAGGGGGACCCGACACTGACCATCAAGACGTTTGACGTGTTGGAAGAACTAACAGTCATCACGCGCGGCCCCATCCAGTAGCCCGGGTTCGACCGTCTAACTCGGCGTTGCAGCCGACCGAACGCCGCCGTGACGCCTGACCAGTACCCAAGTCATGAGAGGCGGCGTACCGGCGGCTGAGCGCCCAAGTCGTTGGTCAGTCAAGAGGCATGATGCTTGAGTTGAAGGATGCGACGCGAGGCGTGGGACCATGGAGCTGACTAGCCTCACGGTCGAGAGGGAAGACCCTGTTGGCACCCTGGTTCTGCTCCATGGTCTCGGCGGCGACGAGCATGACTGGGACGATTCGATGGCGATCCTCGACCCCGATCAACGCTTTGACATCTTGTCCATCCGGGGACCCTACGAGGACCACGGCAACGGCTGGTTCATGTACGGCGATCCGGAGCGTGTGCATCTCACGCTTGAACCGACCCTCTCCGCGATCGAACGAGAGATCACGCGCGTCCTGGACAAACACCACTCCTCCCAGCACATCGTCGCGCTTGGAGGGTTCTCGCAGGGGGCATCCACGGCGCTGGCAGCCGGATGCGCTACCACGGCCAGCTTTCGCCCGGCGGGCGTCTTCGCCATGGGTGGTCTCTTCCCCCCTACCGACAGGCTCGCCTACGACTGGACGGCTCCTCGCCGGATCCTGATCCAGCACGGCAGCGCCGACCGGGACACCCCCGTCCAGGAAGCGCGCGCCGTCGCCGCCGACCTTCGGTCCTTGGGAGTCCCCGTCGAGTTCAAGGAGTATGCCACCGGCCACTCGATTACGCCGGAAGCTCTACGGGACTCCTCCGACTGGCTCTACGGGCTTCGGCGCGGGGTCAGCCCGTGAGTCTTGCGAGATCGGAATCGCCTCCTGCACGAGCGAGGGGCCCGTTGGGAACCGCCGGTCGGCGCGCACCGGCGACCGGTACGCCAAGCTGAGAACATCGGAGAGGGCGCAGCGTCCGGAGAGGACGAAAGGATGGGATCCAAGTGTCGGACCAGCCGACGGTTCTGACGGGACAGGTGGTGGGGGTCCATGCGCGGGCCGAGCACAACATCACGAAGCTCGCCCGCGAGGCGATCACCCTGGTCGAAGGACTAGGGGTGGACGGCGACGTCCATTCGGGCCCGACCGTGAAGCATCGTTCCCGGCTCGGCGGCGAGCCGAAGCCGAACCTCCGCCAGGTCCACCTCATACACGCGGAGCTGCACGACGAGCTCGGCTCCCAGGGGTTCGAGGTCGGGCCCGGGCAGATGGGCGAGAACGTCACGACGCGCGGCATCGACCTGCTCGGGCTCCCGCTAGGCAGCCGTCTGCGTCTCGGCGCAGAGGCGGTCGTTGAGATCACGGGTCTGCGCAACCCGTGCAAGCAGCTCGAGGGCGTGGCCCCGGGGCTGATGGAGGCGACGCTGGAGCGGACGCCGGACGGCGGGCTCGTCCGTAAGGCCGGCGTCATGAGCGTGGTCGTGCGGGGAGGCGAGGTCCGTCCGGGCGACGAGATCCACGTCGAGCTCCCGGACCGCCCCCACTCCCCCCTCGAGCCGGTCTAGACGAGCGGGAGCCTCTCGAGGGCCGTGTACCGGGCACCCTTCGGGTGGAGCTCGGAGCGGAACAGCACCACCTCGCCCACGCGGAACGGGTCGGTGGGGACCTCCACCGCGGGCAGCTCCCCCAACGGCCTCGGCTCCCGGAACCGGGCGAGCGTGAGGTGGGCGGTGAACGGTCTGTCCTCCGGGTCGTAACCGAGACCGGCGAGCTCCCCCTCCACCGAGGCGGCCAGAGCGGCCATCTCGGTGGCTCCGGGTCCTATGCCGACCCAGAGCACCCTCGGCCGCCTGAGGCTCGGGAAGCCGCCTACGCGATCGAAGGCGGCCGCGAACGGTCGCTGCGACGAGGCGGCGGCACGGAGCGCGCGTGAGATGTCCGGGACGCGACCGTCGGCCACCTCCCCCAGGAAGCGCAGGGTGAGGTGGCGTCCGTCGGGTCTCGTCCACCGCGCACCTGGGAGCCGGTCCCGCAGCTTGTCGACCACCTGGCGCTCGACGGCCTCCTTCAGGGCGTCGGGCACGTCGACAGCCACGAACAGCCTCATCCGATGACGTGCAGCCTCAGCATGTTGAGCGCGAAGGTGACCGCGAAGTCGCGGACCTGGGTCCGGTCGCCCGGCACCCGCACCACCCGGGAGACGTCTCCCTGCGAGTCGCTCACCGCGAGCACGACCGTCCCGACGGGAGCCCCGCCCTGGGGGTCGGGTCCGGCCGAGCAGGTGACGGCGAGCCCGATATCGGCGCCCAGGCGCTCCCGGACGCCCCTCGCCATGGCCTCGCCCACGGCATCCGACACCGGCTCGTCCAGCAGGTCCTCGTCGACCCCGAGCACGGACGACTTCACCTCGGTGGCGTAGGAGACGACGCCGCCGCGCAGCCACCCAGAGGATCCGGCCACGTTCGCGATCCGTCCGGCGACGAGCCCCGCCGTGCAGGACTCGGCCACCGCCACGGTGAGCCCCCGACCGGACAGCAGCCGTCCGACGGCTTCCTCGAGCGTCTCCTCGTCCACCGCGAATACCACGTGGCCCAGCCGCTCGCGGACCAGCGACTCCGCTCGGGCGAGACGGTCCGGCCCGTCTGGGGCTCGGGTCACGAACCGCAGCCTGACCTCCCCCCCGCCCGGCAGGAAAGCGAGGACGGGGTCGCCGGCGGACGCGAGGTCGCTCAGCCGCTCGGCGATCTCGGACTCGGGCATGCCGCAGCAGCGCAGGGTCCGGGTCCGGACCGGGTTCAGCGACCCGGTCCGGGAGGCGAGCTGGGGGAGGATCGACTCCCCCACCATCTGCCTCGCCTCCCGCGGGACCCCCGGGATGGCGTAGAGCAAGGTCCCGTCCAGCTCGCACCGGATGCCGGGAGCCGTGCCCCGTGCGTTCGGTATCGCCGTCGCGCCCTCCGGGATGTCCGCCTGTCTGGCGTTGGATCCGGGCATCTCGCGACCGAAGCTGCGGAAGCGCTCGCGGATCTCCTCCACGATGGCCTCGTCGCGCACGAGACGGGAGCCGAGCAGGCGCGCGAAGGCCTCGCGCGTGCGGTCGTCGTGCGTGGGCCCGAGTCCGCCGGTCACCACCACCACCTCGGCGAGGCGGGCGGCGTCGCGGAGGACGTCGACGATGGCGTCCTCGTCGTCCCCCACGCAGACGCTCCGGGCCACCTCCACGCCCGCCGCGAGCAGCATCTGTCCGATGGTCGCCGCGTTCGTGTTCACGACCACCCCGGACAGGAGCTCGTCTCCCACCCCCACGACGACCGCGCGCATGGACGTCACCCTACGTCCACGGGACACCGGCGCGTCCGGACCGCACCCCCGCCACGTACTGCCACCCGGAGACGAGCGTCAGCCCGAGAGCCAGCCACAGGGCAGTCAGGGCGAGCGGGTGGTCCGGCGCCAACGCCGTCAGCAGGACGACCGCGACGATCTGCGACATCGTCTTCGCCTTCCCCAGCGACGAGGCGGGCAGGGAGCGGCGCGTGCGAGCGAGCCAGACACGCAGCGCCGAGACCCCCGCCTCCCGGGCGAGTATCACGACCACCGCCCACCACGGGATGCGGCGGTCCAGGGCCAGGGCGACCAGAGCGGTCCCGACGAGGAGCTTGTCGGCCAGGGGGTCCAGGAACTCGCCGAACCCGGTGACGAGGTCCAGGCGGCGAGCCACCCACCCGTCGAGGCTGTCCGTCGCCGCTGCGGCCGCGAAGACGATCGCGGCCAGCACGGGCAGGGGCGGGTCCCGGAACAGGAGCAGCCACGCGAAGACCGGGACGAGCCCGACCCGCAGCAGCGTGAACGCGTTCGCCCAGTTGAGGGTCGGGACCCTGCGCTCGGGCGCCTGCACGGGTCAGGCCGAGGCGACGGCCAGCCGTCGACGAACGGCTCCCACGGCACGGGCCACCAGGTCGAGACCGTCCGCGCCGGTCACCTCGACCTCGACCATCTCTCCGACGCGGGCGCCCCGTGCGCCCACGATATGGACGCCGGCGTCGACCTCGGGCGCCTCGCGCCAGGTGCGACCCTCCACGACGCCGCCCCCGCGGGACTCGACGAGGACCTCGACCCGCTCCCCCACCAGCGCTCCGCGCTTCTCCTCGGCGATCTCCGTCTGGAGCTGGGCGAGCACCTCGGCCCGGCGGGCCGCCACCGCACCCGGGACGCGTCCACGCACGTAGGAGCCCGCTTCAGTGTCCTGTTCGCGGGAGTAGGGGAAGAAGCCGGCCCAGTCGAGACGCGCCTGCTGAAGGAAATCGGCCAGCTCGGTGACATCGCGCTCCGTCTCCCCGGGGAACCCGACGATGAACGCGGAGCGCAGGACGGCGTCGGGGAGGATGTCCCGGATCGTCGCGATCATCGAGAGGTAACGGTCTGCGTCGCCCCACCTCTTCATCCTGCGAAGCAGCTTGCCCGAGGCGTGCTGCAACGACAGGTCGAGGTACGGGACCGCGGAGGGGGTCTCGGCCATCGCCGTGAGCAGCCTCTCGTTCACGTACCGGGGGTAGTGGTAGAGCGTGCGGATCCAGCGGACGCCGTCGACGCGTCCCAGCTCGCGGATCAGCTCGGGCAGCAGCCACCGTCCGGCGATGTCGCGTCCGTAGAGCGACATGTCCTGGCCGACCAGGATGACCTCCTTGGCGCCGCAAGAGGCCAGCCAGCGCAGCTCGTCGGCGATCGCCTCGGGGGTGCGGGACCGATGGGGGCCGCGGATGGACGGGATCGCGCAGAAGGTGCACACCCGGTCGCACCCCTCCGAGATCTTGAGGAACGCCGTCGGTCCGGCGGGCGCGGCCGGCCTGTCCAGCTCGAGCGGTACCTTCCCGGGGTCGAAGCACCGCTGCTTCACGCCCCGCAGGGCGGCGTCGACCACCTGGGCGGTCCGGCCGTAGGACCCGAGGCCGAGGAAGGCGTCCACCTCGGGCAGCTCGTCGGCGAGCTCGTCGCCGTACCTCTCGACCAGGCACCCCGAGACGACGAGGGCCTGGCCGTCCCGGCGGCGGGCGACCTCGTCGCAGATGGCGTCCACCGACTCCCGGCGCGCCGCCTCGATGAAGGCGCACGTGTTCACGATCACCACGTCGGCCTGGTCGGCCGACGGGGCGTCGGAGTACCCGGCGCGGGCCAGGATGCCGCGGAGGTGCTCGGAGTCGGCCTCGTTCTTCGGACAGCCGAGCGTGCGGATGTGGAACGTGCGGGTCATGGCGTCCAGCCTACGCCGACTACTGCGGCTCGGACGGGGGGAGGCTCTTCGTGCGGGCCGTGAAGGTGCCGCGGTAGGTGTCCTCGGCCGGGGTTCCGACGGCCATGCCGTTGGCGTACAGGCGGACGGACCGGGCGTTGCCGATCACCAGGTAGACCGAGTCCTTGCCCCGGAACGACCTCCGCTGCCCCGCCTCGATGAACCCCTCGAACCCCGGCTCCCCGTCGACGTGGGAGCCGACCCAGACCCGGGCCTTCGCCTCGACCCGGACGACCGCGCCGGTCACGTCGCGCACCTCGTCCTCGGCCTCTTCGACGACGCGGGCCGGGCTCACGTCGAAGGCGACCTCGGGGGGTGGGAGCGTCCCGGCCGTCTCCCCGTCGGACCCGAGCGCGCCGATCATGCCGAGGAGCATGAGCACGGCCACCGCCGCGGCGAACGCCATCCGCCACGCCCGGGGCTCGACCGCCCGCGGCACCCGGACCGGCTGCAGGTTCAGGGACTGCAGGTCCGGACCTCCCGGACCCTCGTGCCCGGACTCGTACGCGCGGATGAAGGGAACGGGGTCGAGGCCGAGGTAGTTGGCGTACGCACGGATGAACCCTTTGGCGTAGGCGCCGGAGGGGAGGTCGTGCAGGCGATCGTCATCGATCGCCTCGAGGTACTGGGTGCTGACCATCGTCGCTCTCGCGATGGTCTCGAGCGACAGCCGCTTGCGTTCGCGTTCTACTCGCAGGGCGCGACCGATGCCCGTCGTCGTCTCCATGGATGGCCTGTCGGGATAGACGGCAGGGGCCTGAGGCACAATATCCGAGATGCTTCGCCGCAACAACCCCGGGTTCCTGGTCGTGGAGGGCATGGACGGGACCGGGACCACCACCCAGGCCGCGGCCCTCACCGACGCTCTCACCGCCTCTGACCAGCGCGTTCGGTGCACGGCTGAGCCGTCCGGAGGCCCCCTGGGGGAGCTACTCAGATCGTATGTTCGCCTCGGTTTCGAGCTGGACCCGGTCGCCCTCACCCTGCTCTTCACGGCGGACCGGGCCGACCACCTCGCCGGCACCGTGCGGCCCGCCCTGGCGGAGGGCACGACCGTGGTCTGCGACCGGTACCTCCTGTCCACGCTCGCGTACCAGGGCGCCCAGGGGGTCGACAGGAACTGGATCCTGGACATCTCCCGCCCCTTCGAGGTACCCGACCTCACCGTCGTCCTCACGCTGCGGGAGGAGGAGCGCGCGGCACGGATCGACGGACGGGGCGCGCGCGACCGCTTCGAGGACCCGCGGCTCGCGGTGGCGCTGCGGGAGTCCTACGCCGGGTCGATCGAGCTGCTGCGGGCGGCCGGACACCGGGTGGAGCTCGTCGACGCGTCCGGGAGCCCCCAGGAGGTCACCCGACGGATCCTCTCCCTCTGGCAGGGCTCCGTCCAGATCGACGGTGCGTGATCGGGAGGGAGGAGGGGCCCCCGGGTGTCCGGAGGCCCCCCCATCCGCCGGGTGCGTCAACGCTTGAGGCGGACCCCCTTCAGGGCCTTCTCCGACTCCCGCCTGACCGATGCGACCACCGGTGCTGCCGCGGTCTGGGTCTGCGCGGGGGCGGTCCCCGCCGAAGAGAGCGCGACCGTGGTGGCGGCGGCGTCCGGCGGCGGAGCCACCGACGGGAGCCCGTCCGTGTCCTGCAAGGTCAGGCGGTAGGGGTCCACCACCACCGCGTCGTTGGCGAACGGCACGTAGGGGGCGACCGGGACGCCTCCCGTCAGGTGAGGCGCGAGCGGTGAGCTCCGTCCGGGCTCGTTGTCCTTGATCTGGACGAGGAGGCTGCCCGGGTGGGCGGCCAGGACGTCGCGCGACAGGGCCAGCTGCTCCCAGAACCGCCCGTTCGTCCGGAACGGGTTGTCGACGTCCAACGCCACATCGGCCGGGACGCCTGCCCCGGGGAGGACGAAGCCCAGGGCGAGCGAGAAGTCGGACGTTCCCCGCCGCGGGTCGGCGTACGCGGTGCGCCCGCTGGCCATGGCGTCCACCGTGGAGCCGGAGGTGCTCACGACGTCCATGGTGGCCGCGTCGTCGCCCGCGGAATGGACCATCACGACCCAGTCCTCGCAGACCCGCGCCGAGACCCCACCGGAGTCGACGGTCCGGCACGCGTCCGAACTCATCTGCCTCGGGGAGTAGTTCGGCTGGACGGAGAAGCTGTGACCCATCCCGAACGGCGTCTGGGTGGCCGGCCACAGGGTCCGCTGCCACGTGTCGTAGGCCATCGACAGGTCGCCGATCGAGACGCTCGACACGGGAGCCGCGAGCTCCTGAACCGGTCGGGACGGGACGAAGATCAGGTAGAGGTTGCCCTCCGACGCGCCCAGCGGCTTCAGGGCGAACTCGAAGTTCGCGAGCCCGCTCGCCTGTCCGGACACGGCGACCCCGTTCGTCCCCACCGGCACGGTGGTGCCGAGGGTGGGCGTCCGCATCGTGCCGTGCGGTGTGACGACCCCGGAGGCGATCGTCTCCCCCGCCTGCACGACCGCGATGATGGCCGCGTTCGTGACCTCGTAGGAGAAGTTGAGAGACAGGTTCATCGTGTAGTTGGGGGTGGTCAAGGAGAACGGGTAGTGGGCGACGCCGAGCACCTTGCTCTGCGCGCTCGTCGCGAGGGCCGGGTTGAACAGCGCGGAGACGCCGGCCGGGTCGTGTCCGCCCTGTGCGAACGTCCATGTCCTCAGATCGCCCGCGACCAGTGCGTTGCGCAGCTGGGGCAGGTTCAGGACGTTCGTGGCCTTCAGCGCGTTGAACTCGAGGTCGCCGTAGCCCATCAGGTCGACGACGCGGGATGCGACGGCCGGTCCGGGCATCTTCTTGAAGCGATCGAGCACGACCCGGAACGTGCGCGGGCCGGCGGTGACGAACCATCCCTGGGTCGGAGGGTCCGCCTTCACGTTGTCCTCCCCGAAGGTGGACCGCAGGTCGGCCTCGGTGATGCCGGCCGCGCCCAGGATGAGCGCGTCGAAGTCCTGGTAGGACGGGTTGTGTCCGATATCGGACGCCCGCACCACCGCCCCCCCGGTCTCGGGGTCGGTGAGGGTCTGGGTGATCGGCGAGCCGTAGTCGGAGAACTGCCGAACCGTGTAGTACCCGGGCACCACGTTCGGGAAGTCGGCGAACCCGTCGGCGTCCGTCACCTTCACGTACAGCTTGGTCTTGAGCGGGTCCACGGGGAGGATCATGAACGGGCGATGCAGCAGGGAGGCCTCCTCGGGGATCCCCGGGAGCAGGGCGAAGGTGAGGTCCTCGGCGGGCGCGTCGTGGATGTAGAACCCGAATCCGCGGACGCGGGACCCCTTCACGAGGCAGGTCGGCAGCTGCTCCACCCCGGACGGGACCCCCGCGATGGACAAGCTCGGATCGGCCGAGGCACCACCGGATGCCGGCACCTGCACCTGGGTGTAGCCGCAGTACAGGCCCCCCTGGTAGCGGGAGTCCCCAAGCGGCGCCGCTACGCGCACCCCCTCGTTGCTCACGCCCACGGACGGTTCGGGAGCGGAGGAGGGCTTGACGGTCTCCGTCACGGTCGCGCCGTCCGGACCGACACCCGCGAAGGATCCGAGCGCGGAGGCGGCCTTCGACACCCCGTCGGTGAATGGGACGAACGTGGACCACTCCCCCTCGTCGGGTTCGGCTCCCAGGTCGGCGTGTCCGAGGGCGAGGGACCGGGACCGGGCGAAGCCGGCGTCGGGGACGCCGCGCAGCACCCCGGCGCCCTGCCGCCAGACCGGCTCCCCCGAGACCGGGACCGAGGCGGCCACGAGCGCGCCGCGCACGACCGCGGTGTCCTCGAGCCCCTCGGCGGCCAGCCCGCCGGCAGCCGCGGCGGTCAGCGCGGCCGAGGTCAATGAGGTCTCGAGCCGGGCGCGGGCCTCCGAGACGGGCTCGGGGGCGTCCCACACGGGCTGCAGGCCGGCGTCCAACGCGCCGCCGGCTTCGAGGGACCGGGCCAGGGCCGAGCCGGGGGGCAGGACCCCCACGATCCCGGCCGGCGCGACCAGGTCCGGCTTGACCGAACCGTCCATGCCGGGTCCGGACGAGGAGCTCGTGGCGATGGCTCTCTCCGTGCCCGCCCCGACCGTGATGACCTCGGGGAGGTTGGCCACGCCGAAGATGGTCTGCACCTCCGGACCCAGGTCGCCCGCGGGGGCGACGACCGGCACGCCGGAGGCCGTAAGGGCGCCGACGAGCGCTCGCGTCTGATGCCAGCGGGAGACAGACGCGGCGAACCGGTCCGCCAGACCGACCTCCCTGGGCGTGGCTCCGGACATCGCGGCCCGGCGCCGTCCCGCGTCCAGGTCGATCCCGAAGACCGTGCCGTCCGTCGTCGCGGTCGGATGGTCACCCATGACGTCGAGGAGCTCGCGCCAGTCCCCCGCCTCCATGGCGGCCGAGACCGGGTCGAGGTAGGTGTGCGGTGATGCCGCGAGGAGCACGGCGTCGAGCTTCGTCGCGTTGCGCTTCGACCAGTCGAGGGCCTGGTTCAGCTTGCCCGGGTCGATGGACCCCCGCGTGAACACGTTGAAGGACGTGATGCGCGGCTCGTCGATCAGCTGGAGCAGGACCGATGCGGCGTACGTGCCGTAACCCTCCAGGTCCCCGGCTCCCCACGGGTGGGTGACCCTGTCGCGCAGCTCGGACGGCAGGGTCGCGGCGTCGACCCCGGAACCGAGCAGCGCGATCCGGATCGCGGAGGCCTTCGGCCTCAGGGAGTCACCGAGGCGCAGGACGGGGGCCGTCACGTGAGCCAGCGCGTCGGTGCCCAGCACGTCCAGTCTCGGGACGTCCACCGCGGGAGCGGAGCCCGCGCGCGCGGCGATAGGAAGGAGAGCGAGGAGCAGGCAAGACAGGAGCATCCCCGCCACCGGGCGGGTTGAGCGGACCCTCATCAGCGTCCTCCTTATGTGGCCTCAGCGTCGGAGCGGCTTCCCCAGTCCACTCCGAACGGTGAAACGGGAGGCCCAGGGGCAGCCGTCGGGGGCCTATCGGGCGAATCGGTCGGGAGGCGGGAGCGAACCAGGACGAACGGGTCGCTGGGGCCGCGTGGACGGCCCGGAGATCAGACCTCGAGCTGCCGGCGGGGCGGCATCACTGCTGAGGGGCTCCCATCTTGCGGATCCGCATCTCGTCCCACTGCTCCGGGGAGATGAGGACGGACCGCGCCTTCGACCCTTCCTGCGGACCCACGACGCCCTTGCGCTCGAGGAGGTCCATGATCCGTCCGGCTCGGGCGAAGCCGACCTTGAGCCGGCGCTGGAGCATCGAGGTCGACCCCATGCCCGTCGTGATCACCAGGTGCATGGCCTCCTCGAGGAGGTCGTCGGAGTCGTCCTCGTCGTCGTCGGTCTCCCGGGTAGCCGCTTCGAGCACCTCGGCCTCGTACTGCGCCTCGGCCTGCCGGCGGATGTGGCCGGTGATCTCGGCCAGCTCTGCCTCCGAGACGTAGGACCCCTGGATGCGCCGGGGCTTCGACGTGCCGGAGGGGAGGTAGAGCATGTCGCCCTGTCCGACCAGCTTCTCGGCTCCCCCCATGTCGAGGATGACGCGGGAGTCGGACTGCGAGGCGACCGCGAACGCGACCCGGCTCGGGATGTTCGCCTTGATGAGCCCCGTGACCACGTCCACCGACGGACGCTGTGTGGCGACGACCAGATGGATCCCGACCGCGCGCGCCATCTGGGCGATGCGGCAGATCGAGTCCTCGACCGAGCGGGCGGCGACCATCATCAGGTCGGCCAGCTCGTCTATGAACACCGCGATGTACGGGAGCTTCTCCCGCGGCTTGCCGTCCTGGGTCGTCGCGGGCAGGGTGCCCGCGTCCACGGCCGCGTTGTACAGGTCGAGGTTGCGCATGGAGACGAGCGCCAGCTCCTGGTACCGCCGCTCCATCTCCCGCACCACCCACTGGAGGGTCTCGGCGGCACGCTTGGGGTGCGTCACCACCGGCGAGAGGAGGTGGGGCAGGTTGTCGAAGTGCGTGAGCTCGACCATCTTCGGGTCGATCAGGATCAGCCGGACCTCCTCGGGCCGCGCCCTCATCAGGAGCGACGCGAGCAGCGAGTTGAGGCAGGACGACTTCCCGGCTCCCGTGGCGCCCGCGATCAGGACGTGCGGCATCTCGGCCAGGTTCACCACCACCGGGTGGCCGGCGATGTCCACGCCGAGGGCGCACGTCATCGGGTGGGTCGAGCGCCGCCAGGGCTGGGAGTTGACGATGTCGCCCACGGTCACGAGCTCCCGGTCCCGGTTGGGCACCTCGATCCCGATGGCCGACTTCCCGGGGATCGGGGAGATGATGCGGATCTCCGGGGAGCCGAGCGCGTACGCGATGTCGTCCTGGAGCGAGATCACCCGGTTCACCTTCACCCCGGCTCCCAGCTCGATCTCGAACCTGGTGACCGTTGGGCCGCGCGTGAACCCGGTGACGGCGGCGTCCACCCCGAAGTCCTGGAGGGTCCGCTCGAGCACGCGGGCCACCTCGTCGGCCGCGCGCGCGGTCGTCTTCGTGCCGGCGCCCCGGGCGAGCAGGGTCGGCGGGGGGACCTTGTAACCGCTCCGCTTGGGCAGCTTCAGGTCGAGCGTGGGCTGCTCGAGCTTCCCCGCGGCCGGAGCGGGAGGGCGCTCTATCGTGTCCTCGGCCTCGGGCACGACCACGACGGGACGCGGATCGGTCCGTTCCGGCTCGGGCGCCTCCGGTGCCTCGATCTCCTGCGGGTCGGGATCGGGGACGACCCGCAGGGTGGCCCGGCGCCGCGTGTCGGGGTCCTCCACCTCGACCGGGACCTCCACCTCGTCGCGGACGAACAGGCTCCGGGCGGCGGCGGCGAGTGCGCGTCCGGACATCGCCGCCAGCGCGGCCAGCCCCACCCAGGTGGCCTCGGCGGCCCGACGCAGGGGGGTCTTCGTGGTGATCAGGGTGCCGAGGATGGCGATGAAGACGCACGCGACGGCGCCTGCCCACGTGCCGACGTAGGCGACGAGGGGGATCGCGAGCAGACCCCCCATGGCGCCGCCCCCCCGGGCCAGGGGCTCCCAGCCGGCGGTGAGGGGGGCGGTCCCCTGCGCTATGTGGACGAGCCCGGCCGCGGCGGCCACGAGGAGAGAGGTGCCGACGAGCATGCGTCCGGCTTCCTCTCGCCGGACGAACGCAGCGAGTGCGATGAGGAGCATGCCCACGGGGACACCGACCGCGGTACCGCCCACGAGCCCGCGCAGGATCCAGTTCAGGACGACCCCCACCGGGCCCGCCGACCCCGCCAGCGAGAGGGACATCAGGATGGCGAAGAACAGGACGGCGAGCCCGAGCGCATCGGGCGCGTGCGAGCGCCAAGCCGCCTCCCGCTTCGCGGGCGGCCGGCGCTTCGGGGAGCCCGTCCGGGCCCTCGTCTTCGGCTTCGCCGTCTTCTTGCTCGCCGGACGGCGCTTGCGCTTGGTCCCGCTGTTGCCGAGCAGTCCGAGCACGCGTGCTCCTTCCTCTAACGCGCGCCAGGACGACCCGGGGGCCGTGCTAGAGCGCGCCTATCTCTTCCAGTTGCCTGCGGATCCGCTCCTCGAGATCGGGCGACGCGGGTCCGAGCGGGGGCCGGGGCGGACCGACGCGGAAGCCGAGCATGCGCATCGCCGCCTTGATCCCGATCGGGTTCGTCGTCTCGAAGACGGTCGTGAACAGGTCGATGTATGAGGCCTGTATCTCGCGGACGCGAGCGATGTCTCCGGCGTCGAACGCCTCGAACTGCTCGCGCAGCCGGGGAGCGACCAGGTGGCCGAGCACGCTCACCACGCCCACGGCGCCCCATGCCTGCAGAGCAAGCGTCTCGTTGTCGTTCCCCGAGTACAGCTGGAACCCCTCCGGGAGCCGGGAGGCGTAGCGGGCCACGGAGGTCAGGTCGCTAGAGGCCTCCTTCACCGCGACGATCCGAGGGTGCTCGGCCGCCCGGAGCACCGTCTCGGGGGCGATCTTCGTGGCGGTCCGAGCGGGGACGTCGTAGAGCATGACCGGGATCTCGGACGCATCGGCGACGGCCCGGAAGTGGGAGAGGAGAGCGTCCTGAGGCGGCTTGTTGTAGTAGGGCGTCACGACGAGCACGCCGTCGGCCCCCGCCTTGGCGGCCTGGAAGGTGAGCTCGACCGATTCCTGCGTGGAGTAGGTGCCCGTCCCGGCTATCAAGGCCGCGTCGGTGCCGACCGCCTCCCGGACCGCCCGGAGCAGGACGTCCTTCTCGGCGTCGCTCAGGGTAGGTGACTCCCCCGTCGACCCCGAGACCACGAGACCGTCGCAGCCC
>DATLFR010000163.1 GCA_035540895.1 Actinomycetota bacterium
GCTGACCGAACAGGACCCGGCCCCCGGCGAGATCCCCGTCCCCGCTCCACTTCCCGAGCCCGACGACGGACCCCACCTCGCGTACGCGGTGCAGTGGCATCTGTTCGCCGTCGTGGCCCTCGCAGGGTGGGTCACGCTGGCCGTCCGCAGCGCACGCCCGTCTTGAGCAGGGCGTTTGCGTCCTCGAAGGGCCGGGTACGACCTGGGTAACGCTTCAGAGAACGGAGGTCGAGATGGGACTCGTTGTTCTTCTGCTCATCCTGGCCCTGGTGTTCGGCGGCGTCGGCCTGTTCATCGAGGGCCTGCAGTGGCTGCTGATCATCGGGCTCGTCCTGCTCGCGATCAGCGCCTTCACCGGCTACCGCGGACGCGGCAGGGTCTGAACGCAGCAGTTCCATGACGGGGCGCCCGGGTCGGGCGTCCCGTCATCCTTCCTCGGGCCCTATCCGGTGCACCTTCAACAGGTTCGTGTGCGCCCTCCCCACGGGGGTGGCCGCGACCATGAGGACCACGTCCCCCGGCTGCACCGCCCCGGTCGCCCTCACACGGGCATCCATCATCTGCAGCATCGAGTCGGTGTCCGCAGGCATCTCGCTCACCAACGGGATGATCGCCCTCCGCATCGTCAGCTGACGCACGACCGCCGGGTCGGGCGCGAAGGCGAACACGGGCACGGTCGGACGGATCTGTGAGAGCAGGCTCGCGGTTCGCCCCGTACGCGTGAAGCAGGCCACCGCCGAGGTGCGGACGGGCGGGGCCAGCAGCGCGTCCACGGCGCGGGCCACCTCGTGCGCGTCCGACTCCGCTCCCGGCGGACGGTCGCGGCGGACCAGGTGCGAGCCCGCCCGCTCAGCCGCCTCCACGATCCGGGAGGCGGCTCGGGCCGACTCGACCGGGTAGTCCCCGATGGCCGTCTCCGCCGAGAGCAGGATCGCGTCGGCGGAGTCGAGGACGGCGTTGGCCACATCGCTCGCCTCCGCGCGCGTCGGGCGCGGGGCCCCCGTCATCGACTCGAGCATCTGCGTGGCCACGATGCAGGGCACCCCCAGCTCGAGCGCCCGCTGGACGAGCTCCTTCTGCAGGACCGGGACCTCCTCGAAGGGGATGTCCACCCCGAGGTCGCCCCGGGCGATCATCACCGCGTCGGCCTCGCGGCAGATCGCGTCGAAATCGTCGACCGCCGACCGCGTCTCGATCTTGGCGACCAGGGAGACGGACCGGTCCCAGATCAGCTCGCGGATCGTCCGGACGTCGTCGGCCTTGCGCACGAACGACTGCGCGATGAAGTCGGCGCCTCCGCTCAGGGCTCGCGCGACACCGTCGCGGTCCGCGTCGGTGACGGCCGGCAGGGACAGCCGCTCGGAGGGGATGTTCACACCGCCCCGCGAGCGGACCCGGCCGCCACGGACGACGACGCACTCGACATCGGACCCGCGCACCCCGAGCACCTGGAGCGTGACCGCGCCGTCCGAGAGCATCACCCGATCCCCCGGACGCAGGTCCCGGCAGAGCCCCGGGTAGGACACCGAGGCTCCCGACTCGTCCCCGGGGGACGGGTCGTCGCAGCGCAGCACGAACGGCTCCCCCGACTCCGGACGCGCCTGTCCACGCCTCAGCTTCCCCAGGCGCACCTTCGGCCCGGGGAGGTCGGCGAGGATCCCGACCGGACGCCCCACCTCCTCGGAGGCCGACCGTACGGCGGCGAAGGTCCTGGTCTGGACATCCGGGCTCGCGTGCGACAGGTTGACCCGGGCGACATCCATACCCTCGGCGACGAGCTCGGTCACCCGGGCCTCCGAGGCCGGTCCTATCGTGCAGACGAGCTTCGTTCGGCGCATGCGCCTAACCTACCGCCGCTCGACCGCGGTGAACCGCATCGTACGATGCGCCGGACATGAGGCTCCCGGCGAAGCGACTCGACCCGCGGCTGCGGCTGGTCTGGTGGACGGTGGGCGCCGCCTGTGCGGCGGTCTCGGCCGCGGCTGCCGTGGCTCTCGCCAGGCTCGTGCCGGGGATCCCGCCGATCGCGACGGGCTCGGTCGCCGCCCTGGTGACGGTGCTGGCCGCGGTGCTGCCGCCCGTCATATGGCGACGCTGGCGGTACGAGATCCGCGAGCGCGACCTCTTCGTGAGCCGCGGGTACCTGTTCGCGGTCCATAAGCTCGTGCCGTTCGACCGCATCCAGTACGTGGAGAACAGGCAGGGCCCGTTGGACCGCGTGTTCGGGCTCACGAAGCTCGTCGTCTACACAGCCGCCGGACGCTCGGCGCAGATCCCCGGACTGGACGTCGCGGAGGCGGAGGAGCTGCGCGAGGAGCTGTCCAGGGTCGCGGGGACGTTCAGTGTCTGACCGTCCGGACATGCTCCGCCTCTCCCGCACGGCGCCGCTGGTCGAGCTGGCCGACCTGCGCCGGATGGCCGTGATCGCCGCGCCCGGGGTGATCGCGTCCGGTGAGGTCGACCACCTCGTGCCGATGGTCCTCACGTACCTGGGCTTCGCGGCCGTGATCGCGGCCGGCGTCTACCTGAAGTACCGGCGGTTCCGGTACGCGATCGACGGGGACTCGCTCGTCGTCCAGGGGGGCCTGCTCTTCCGATGGCGCAGGGTCGTCCCGTTCGCTCGGGTGCAGAGCGTCGACGTCGTCCGGAAGGTCCGCCATCGCCTCTTCGGCGTGGTCGAGCTGCGGGTCGAGGCGATCGGGGGCCGCAGCACGGAGGCGGTCTTCCCGGCCCTGGCTCCCGGCGAAGCGGAGCGGATCAGGCTGACGGTCCTGCGCGGGAGCCGCGAGGCACCGACGGACGAGGAGATCCACGGTGACCGGTCCGGACGCGCATGGTGGGACGACGCGCCGGTCACGGAGCGCCCGTCCGGACCCCCCCTCGCGGCGATGAGCCTGCGCGACCTCCTGCTGTACGGGGTCACCGGGGGCCGGGTCGCCGTCCTGGCGCTGTTCCTGGTACAGGGGCTCGAGCTCCTCCCCGTCGACTCCATCGCCGACGCGGCCCGGGGCGCTCCCATCGGGGTCGTGGCCGCGAGCGTGGCCGTGGTGGTGCTCGTCTCGGTCCTGATCTCGCTCGCGATGACCGTGCTCGCCTTCTGGGACTTCACGCTGTGGAGGGAGGGAGACCGCCTGGTGACGTCGCGCGGCCTGTTCGAGCAGCGCCGGTCGGTCGTCCCCCTCGGCAGGGTGCAGGCGGTCCGCCTGGAGGAGAACCTGCTGCGACGGGTGCTGGGTTACGCCACCTTGAACGTCCTCGTGGCCGGGCAGGCGGGAGGTGACGCCAACGAACGCCAGGAACGCAGCGTCCTGCTGCCGATCGCGACGCGGCCGGAGGCGGTCCGCCTCGCCGGGCAGGTCCTCGGGGCCGACGTGGGAGCCGACCTGGACCGGCTCGAGCGCATGCCGGCCCGCGGGATCGCCCGGTACGTGCTGCGGGCGGCGCTCGTCGTCGTGCCGGCGGCGGCCGCCGCCGCCTGGTGGGCGGGCCCGGCCGGATGGTCGGTGCTCGGGCTGCTCCTGGCCGCGGCCGCGCTGTCCACGGTCGCGTGGAGGGTGCGGGGCGTAGCGCTCGCACCCGACCACCTGCTGGTGCGCTCCGGCGTCTTCACCTACGAGACCTCGGTGGTGCCTTACGCCAACATCCAGCACCTGTCGCTGAGCCGGGGCCCCACGCACCACCTCCTCAGGCTCTCGTCGCTGCGCTGCGGGCTGGTGAAGGGATCCGCCCAGGCGTCCAACCTCGACCGGGAACGCGCGTGGGAGATCTACGACGAGGTCGGCGCGCGGGTGCTACGCACCCATTGGGTCGCCGCTCACTGACCTAGAGAGCCGAACTGGCCCTCGGTGGGCTCCGCTCAACAGAACCACGGCTCGGTGAGCCGTGGCCTCCCTTCGGTCGAGCCGACCTCGATCTGCGGGGCTCCCGGTCCGTGCACCGCCTCCCAGATGTCGAAGAACTGGTCCAGGGGATGACGGGCCGTATCCGCGACGAGGCCCGCGATCGCGCCCTGGAGCTCGTCGGCGTGGGGATCCTCGGCCGTCCACGTATAGGTGAGGGCCTGCGGGTCGTAGGGCCCGAGGCGCTGCTTCATCTCCGCGACGTCGAGCAGCAGCGAGCCCGGGGGGACGAGGAGGCGGATCGAGTACTGGACCGGGTCCACGTTGCCGACGAGGTCGTGGTCCACCACGAACCGCAGGATGTCGGAGACGGTCCGGACGGTGGTCCACGGCGTGAACGGGAGCCAGGACGGCCGCACCTCGATCCCGTGCGACCTCAGGAGGTGGACGACCCGCCCCGAGTCCGCGGCCGTGTGTCCCTTGTCCAGGATGCGCAGCACGCGGTCGTCCATCGACTCGAACGCCGACACCACGAAGAGGCACCCGGTGGCGGACAGGCGCGGGAGCAGGTCGGCGTGGCGCAGGAGGTGGTCGACCTTCGCCGTGACGTCGTAGGTCAGGTGGGGGAACGCGTCGTGCACCGCGTCGACGACGGCCATCGCGTGGCGGCTGCGGTTGAGGAAGTCCGGGTCGCCGAAGGTGATGTGGCGAGCCCCCGCGCGGACCTGCGCCTCGACGTCGGCCAGGACGGTGTCCACCGACACCCGACGGGTGCGCCCGTCGTAAACGACCGGGACCGGGCAGTGACGACACCGGTGCGAGCACCCCCGCGTCGCCTCCACGTACCCGGCCGGCACCTCCCCCTCGGGCGTCTGCAGGCGCGCGTAACGGTCGAGCGCCGGGAGCACGGTGCGGTCCGGGGTCGGGGCGGGGGCACGGTCGAGGGTCGTGGTGGCGCCGGGCGCCAGGTCGTCGGCCCAGCGGACCAACCCTTCCACGTACTCCCCGGAGATCAGGCGGGCGCCGGGGGGTCCGGTCATGGCATAGAGGCCGTAGAAGCAGGTCGGCTTCGCCACGGTCGCGGCCGCCTGCAGCGCGATCCGCATCGCGGTGTGCATGGGGACGGAGAAGGCGACCGCGTCCGCCCATGCGACCTCGGACGGCTCCCAAGCCTGCACGGACAGGTCCACCGCCCTCACCTCGTGGCCGGCCTCCCGCAGCGCGGCGGCGGGGATCGCGACGTGCAGGGGCTGATGGCCCATCTCGTAGGTGGAGACCAGCAGGACCTTCACCCCCCGAGCCTATCGGCGGTGTGTCCCGACCGCGCGCCTCACTCGATCTCGAACCGCAGCCGCGAGTGCGCCTCCCGCAGCGAGGCCTCGACGGAGGCCGGGTCGTCGCCGACCGCGAACACGAACCCGAGGTAGCGGTCCCCCTCCGGCAGCGGCACGACCGGCGAGCCCGGCGCGATCGTGACCTCCACGCCCAGCACGCCGGGGACGGCGGCCGCCTCCTCCCTCCCCTCCACACCCCGCAGGACGCCTGGTCGCGGTATCGGCAGCATCATGACCCCGGAGGCGGGCCGCGACGAGCGGAGGTCGTCGAGCGGGAGCCCGAGCGCATGGCGCAGGATCACCTCCTCGAGCGTGACCCCCAGCCCGAAGCGGAGAGAGCGCGAGCAGAGTCCGCCTATCGACCGCCCCGCCAGCTCGAGGACGGTCACGGTCCCGTCCGGGGAGATCCTGGCCTCGGCGTGGACCGGTCCCTCCCGCAGACCGATCGCCTCGGCTGCGCGGGCCACGTGGGAGACGATCGCCCCCTGGTCCGTCCGCCGAGAGGGGGTCACGTAGATCGTCTCCTCGAAGAACGGGCCCACGAGGGGGTCCGGCTTGTCGAAGACGGCCAGGACCTCGAGGCTCCCGTCGCGCAGCAGACCCTCCAGCGCCACCTCGTCTCCGTCTACGTACGTCTCGGCGAGGACGTCCTCGGTCCCGGCGATCAGTCGGACCCGGTCCGCGGCGCGCCGGGCCTCCTCCGGGTCGTCGGCCCGGATCACCCCGCGGGAGGCCGATAGCCCCCTCGCCTTGACGACCACGGGGAGCCCCACCACGGAGGGGTCGTCGTCCGGACCGCAGACGACCGCGCGCGGCTGCGGGAGCCCGGCCGCGGACAGCACCACGCGCATGCGGGCCTTGTCCCGGGTGACGGCTACCGCGTCAGGCGGGTTGTGGCGGAGCCCGAGCCGCTGCGCGGCGCGCGCCGCCACCAACGTCCCCTCGTCGTCGACCGCCACCACCGCCTCGAGCGGGAGCCGGCGGTGATGGGAGACGATGGCCTCGGCGGCCGCATCCGGGTCGCACAGGTCGACCACGAGGGCGCGGTCTCCCATGGTGTGGGCGAGCGTCTGCGCCATCTCGGAGGCCACCACCACCTCAGCTCCCACGGAGGCGGCCGCCTGCAGGAAGTCGGTCGCCCGGTAGGTGGCCGAGGGAAGAAGGAGAAGTACGCGGGGCATGCCTCTATGATGGACGCGTGACGGAGAAGCTGATCGAGGTCACCGAGCGCGCTCGGCTCAAGGCGATCCAGACCCGCGACGCCGAGCCGGACGGCGCAGACCTGGCCCTGTGGCTGGAGGTGCAGCCGGCCGGGCTCGAGTGGTCGTACGACCTGTACCTCGACTCGAAGGACAGCGCTCGGCCGGGGGACGTCGTCCAGGAGGAGGACGGCCTGACGATCGTCGTGCCGGCCGACTCGGTGGACAGCATCCGGGGCGCGACGCTGGACCTCTCCCGCAACCTGCTCAACCCCGGTTGGACGATCAACAACCCCAACGTGCCGAGCGTGAGCCCGGCCGTCGGAGGCGCGATGCCGGCGGACCTCGAGCTGACCGGCGAGGTGCCGGAGCGCGTCGAGCAGGTGCTGGCGCAGCTCATCAACCCCTCCATAGCCTCCCACGGGGGGCGGGCGGAGCT
>DATLFR010000164.1 GCA_035540895.1 Actinomycetota bacterium
GTACCGCAGCACGAGCTCCGGGTCCAACCCGTCCAGCAGCGAGCGCAGCGGGTCGGGGACGGCGTCGGTCCCGCCGTCCGGCACGTGGGAGCGGAGTATGTCGTCCTCGCACAGCTCGAGGGCGCGGTCCACGTCGGGGAGGTAGAGGACGCACCCTCCCGCGTCCATCCCGCCGCGCTCGAGCTGCCTTCGCACCGTGGACCCGAGCCCCGTCAGGACGATCCTGACCGAGTCCGTCTCGGCCATCCGGCGCAGCTTCAGGAACGTCTGGACGGAGGAGGAGTCGACGCCGGTGACCCTCCTGAGGTCGATGACCACGGACCGCAGGGGCCGGGCGCGGTCCTTCGCCCGCTCGTAGACCCGGTCCAGCAGAGACGTGGCCGTGCCGAAGAAGACGAACCCCTGCATCTCGAGGACGAGGATCGACGAGCCGTGGTCGCGCAGCACGTCCCGCTCCCCTTCGGACCGCTCCACCCGGCTGCGGTAGACGGTGCCGTCCATCTGGTGCTTGATCGGGTCCGTCCGGCTGTAGTTCACGACGAACAGGACGAGGGTCAGGGCCAGGCCGAGCCCGAACCCGACCAGGAACCCCTGCGTGGCCACGGCTCCCACGATCAGTGCGACGACCACGTAGTCGCTGCGCGGGAGCCTCCACCAAGCCTCGTACAGCCACTCGTGCAGGAGCGAGATCCCGAGGAAGAACAGGAGCCCGCCGAGGACCGCGGTAGGTACGAAGGTCATCGCGCGGGACCCCAAGGCCAGGACGGCCGCGCAGCCCGCCGCAGCCACTGCCCCGGTCGCGGCCACCGGGGCTCCCATCCGGCCGGCGAGCGCCGTGAGGCTGAGGGCGTGGTACCCGGGGGCTCCCCCCATCAGCCCGGCGATGGCGTCGGCGGCCCCGGCCGCGCGCAGCTCGCGGTTCAGATCGGCGTCTCGGTGGGCGATGAGCTCGATCCCACTCGCGTTGAGGAGCAGCCCGAGCACCGCGACCACGACGAGCGCGACGAGGTTGGGCCACTGCCCGGCGACCTGCCCCCAGTCGCCATCGGCGGCCGTCCAGAGGATCCTCGGGTCCCAGGGTGATCCCGCCCCCCGTCCCGAGGAGCAGGCCGAGCCGTCTCGCTTCCGCCGCCGTCGTGCCCGAGACGATGAGCCAGACGTGAACGGCGACGGCCGCCCCGACGAGCAGCCCGGGGAGCGCGACCGGGTGCGGGTCGCGCCGGAGGACGGCGAAGAGCACGACCGCCAGGACGAGCCCGGGCGCCCACCGGACGGCCATATCGGCTTCGAGGAGCCGCCGCACCGTGCCCGGACCCGCCATCACCTGCACCGATCCGGTCGCCAGGAGCCAGCCGGTCCCGGCCAGGAAGCCGCCGATCACCGGGTGCGGGACGAACCGGACGAGGTTGCCGAGCCTCAGGGCACCCAGCGCGAAGTAACCGATCGCCACGGCGAAGGACGACGTCACGACCATCGCGAGGGCGGTCGGGAGGACGTCGGGGGCGCGCACCCCGGCGACCGCCCCGGCGACGGCCACCGCGACTATCGCGCCCGTCGCGTCCTGGACGGATCCCACCGTCCCGGGGACCGACGACCTGAGGGCGATGAGCGCCAGGTACACGGCCCCCCCGGCGAGCAGCGCCCCGGTGCCGACGGACAGGTGCTCGCGCAGGGGCCCGGAGAAGATCAGGGCGGCGAAGGAAGCGGCGATCACCACCTCGACGAGAGCGACGACCGTGCCCGCCGTCAGGATGCTCACCACGCTCGGGCGCCGGGTCCCCGGGGGGCGCCCCGGGTCGCGTGCGTCCTGGTCCTCGGACACGCTGCCTCCCGCCCTCGAGCTGCGTCGCTCCCACACACGATGGACCAGGCGCGGTGGGCGCATCAAAGCGGAGCGCCCTCCCGGCGGGGGGCCATCCGGGAGGGCGCTCCGTTGCGATAGGCGTGGGCTAGCTGACGGGCACCTCCGGGCACCCGTTGATCCGCATGTCCCCTTCGGCGCCGCTGTCCGCACGCGCGGCCACGGCCGAGTGCGGCCGTCCGTCGGAGCCGTTCACGTAATCGGGCACGGACACGGAGCAGTAGGACCGGAAGAACCACGACAGCCGGTCGGTCGTCCACAGCCCCTCGACCCGGTACGGGACGTTGCCTCCGTACAGCGGGTCTCCCGAGGTCGCGAGCTGGACCGGGTCGAAGAACCCCATGCTTATGTTGTGGCGGTCGGCCGAGTTGTCGAACCTCTTGGCGGTCAGCCGCTGGAAGGCGTCGTTGGCCACCGACTGTCGGTACGCCCGCTCCTGGGCCTCGGTGCGGCCGGCGCTGGGGACCACGGCTCCCTCGCCGTCGAAGACGAGCTTGCCCTTCGCGTGCCGGTCCAGCCAGGCCAGGCTGTAGTAGTTGATCACCAGCTCGGCCAAGCGGTTCCCGGCCAGGCCTACGCCGTACCCGTTCCAGTCCACGTGGCTCGTGTCACGCAGGGTGAGGTGCATGACGTCGAGGCCGCGCTCCTTGTGGGTCAGGTAGGTCTGCAGTCCACGGTTGCGCGTCTCGGGGTAGTCGGTTCGCGCGGTGGTGGTCTGCGGAGCCGAGAAAGCACCGTCCGTCCGCTGGTACATGATCGGCTTGTCGTGGTTGTCGTCGCGGATGGAGTCACCCCCGTCCCACGCGATGATCGCGTGCACCCGGGGGTCGTCCTGGTAGGAGAGCGCGGCGCCCGAGCCCTGGGAATGGCCGGCGAAGACGACCCGGCTCAGGTCGGCCTCGCGTCCGAACACACCCGAGGCGGGGGAGGCGAGCCAGTCGAGCACCTCGCCCCCGTTGGCCGAGTCCTGCACGTTGGGGGCGCCGCTCACCGGGTGGATGCCGTTCACGGTGATGGCCATGTACCCGGCCTCCGCGAACGCCTGCGCGTTGAAGCGGTGATGGGTCTTCTGCGCGATGAACCCGTGGAAGATCACCACGACCGGGTAGGGCGGAGCGATCCTCTCGAGCCCGGGCTCGATGTTGAGGCACGTCTGAGGGGCGCAAGGACGGTAGATCTCGGCCGCGGGCACGCCCGGGATCGAGTAGGCGGGCATGTAGTCCCACCGGAACCGGCGCTGGTCGAACCGGACCGGCTGGCGGTACCAGTCCTCCCCGTAGCGCGTCGCGTTCTGACGGTCCCACGGCTGGTAGCGCTTGTCGCTGTCGCGCTGCTTCGTGCAGGCGATGTTGTCGGCGGAGCGCTTGTTCCACTCGGGCGTCCCCGGTACCGGGTCGCCGTCGGGGGCCCTCGTCCCGTCCGGACGGATCGGGTTGTACACGTCGTTGACGCAGTCGATCCCGTGCGTGATCGGCCACGTGTCGAGCGGCGCCGCCGAAGCGGGTGCCGTGAGCAGCGGTCCGGCCGTGACCGCGACCACGACGAGCGCGGCCAGCCACCTGCGATGGATCATGTTCCCCTCCCTGGGTCCCCTCGTCCTGAGCTTCCCCGTGGTCTTCGACGGGAGGGGCGGCGGTCCTCCTGTCCCGTTCGCCCATCTCGTCGGCCCTCGTTCGTCGGGCCGGCCAAGAGGGGCGGGAGCCGCATCGGGGAGGGCGCGGCCTTCGACCGAGTGCCGCGGGTCACCCCGCGTCGGCGGCGGCGTCGTTCGTCGAGCGGTTCCTGCCCATCTCGACGACCCGTTGCGGGAGCTCGGGGTGCCAGACGGCGTCGCGTCCGTGAGGGAGCAGGCCGTGTTCACGACCGCTCCCGCCTCTCTCGACCACGCGGCGACGCGGTCGGCCGGTGTGACACGTTTCCGCGAAGGTGTCGTCGCGACCGAAGCGTTGCCCGCTTGGTGGTCGGACCCGTCGCTCCCGCTCGTCTACGTCACGTTCGGGAGCGTGACGGCTACCATCGGCCTGTTCCCCGACCTCTACCGAGCGGTCATAGCGCGCCTGGCCGATCTGCCCGTGCGGGCCCTCGTGACCCTGGGGGAGGCGGGCGACCCGGAGGCGCTCGATCCGGTGCCTCCCAACGTTCATGTCGAGCGTTGGTGGCCGCAGTCCGACGTCATCGGCCGGGCGGCCGCGATGGTCTGCCACGGCGGGTTCGGCACCGTTCTGTCCGGCCTGGCATCCGGGTTGCCGATGGTCGTGATGCCGCTGTTCGCCGACCAGTGGTTCAACGCCGAACGCGTCGAGGCCGTGGGAGCCGGGCTCCAGCTCGTGGGGGGGCTCGATATCGTCCACGGCCTCCCGGAGGCGCTGATGCGCGTCCTGGGGGATGCTCGCTTCCGCGAGGCTGCCGGGCGTGTGCGAGCCGAGATCGAGTCGCAGGTGCCGGTGGAGGAGTCGGTCGCGATGCTGGAGGCGTTCGGGCGCGCGAGCTGACCGGCCGCCTACAGGCGGCGGGCCGCGAACGTGTCGCACGCTCGCATGCCGCCGCCGCGATAGCCGGTCAGGAACCACCCCTGCCGCTGCGCGCTCGAGCCGTGCGTCCACGACTCCGGGTCTACCCGTCCGGTCGAGTGCTCCTGGATCCGGTCGTCGCCGACCGCGGCGGCCGCGTCCAGACCGAGTCGAACGTCCTCCTCGGTGATCGTCTCGATCTGTCCGGTCTCGGTCGCGCCGTTCGCCCACAGCCCGGCCAGGCAGTCCGCCTGGAGCTCGACCCGGACGGCGTCGCTCGCCGGTCCGTCCCGGTCGCCGCGGTGGGCGCGCTCCAGCGTCCCGATCAGGTTCTGGACGTGGTGGCCGTACTCGTGCGCCATCACGTACGCCTGCGCGAACGGACCGCCCTCCGCGCCGAACCTCTGCTCGAGGACGTCGAAGAACCCGAGATCCAGGTAGATGGTGGTGTCGGCCGGACAGTAGTGCGGTCCCATCGCGGACGACGCGCCCCCGCACCCGGACTGGGTGGACCCGTTGAACAGGACGGTCCGGGCCCGCCGGTAGCCGGGGAGGGCGGCCGTCCAGTACTCCTGGACGCTGTTCACGACCCCCACGATCCGGCAGTCCTCCCGCTGGTTCGCGTCCTCACCGGTCTGGCAGGCCGACGTCAGCTCACCGGCGCCGCTCTCGGCTCCCGGCGCGACCAGGTCCTGGAACGGGTCGCCCCCCACGGTGGAGGGGTCGCCCCCCGCGAGCAGCTGGAAGACGAGGAACATGAGAGCCACGACCCCGCCTCCTCCGACGGCCGCCGCGCCCCCTCGGCCCCGGCGGTCGCTGACCTGGGACGTGTCGAGTCGGGCCCCTCTACGGAAGCGCATGCAGGCCGTATCCCCGGGGCGGGAGCGGCCCACACCCGGCAGGGTCGCTCAGCGGCCGGTGGTGCGGAACGAGACCCGCTGCTCGTCGGTGAGCCTGATCCAGGTGGCGAGGTTGCGGGCGAGCACCTCCCCGTCCGCGGTCCATATGGCCGAGCCCGCAACGAGCTTGCGTCCCTCCGCTCCCACCCGCCACCCCCCGACGACGAGACGCTCCGCCTGGCGCGGGAGCCGCACGACGTCAGCCGTCATCCGGCCGAGGACCGCCGGGCCCACCTCGTTGCTGTGCAGCCAGGCCATCCCGCTCGGGCAGTCGAGGGCTGCCCACACGACCTGGCTCGGCACCTCGCCCGTGGGTCCGCAGACCGAAGCGGACGGCACCCACGGCCAGACCACCGACCCCCCGCCGGGCACCCATCCGGGGAACAGACGCAGTCCGTCCCCGGGGTCGCGGGCCGGACCGCACGTGAAGCACTCCGGGAACACGTGCCCGGTCGTGTAGGTCTCGGTGTCGAAGCTCTCGGCCGCCGCGACGGCGTCTTCGTAGGAGGGCGGCGGCGGACACGGCAGGTCGAGCTCCGCCGGCTGCGCCTCCGCGATGAGCTCGTCGCCGTCCCGGACCTGCACCCGGCCCCCGTCGAAGGAGACGGCGAGTGGTCTGCCCAGCGGGGGCGGCCGGCGCAGCGTGACGGTCGCCGCACGACCGTCCAGAGGTAGCGCGGTGGACCCGCACGCGTACCCGCCGTTGGCTGAATCCGGTGGTCCGCGGAACCGTCGTTCGATCGTCAGGTGTTCCATCCGGATGGAAGCCTATGGGCGCGGCGGGAGCGCTCGCACGCTTCAGCGGGAGCCGGGCCCGTCCGCGACGCGCGCGGGCGGATCGAACCACTCACGCCCCCGCCAGGGGGCGACGAGCAGCTCGAAGAAGCGAGCGACGGCCGCATCGTCGCCCTCGACGGCCCCGCGTGTGGCCGCCGCCGGGTCGAGGGGGTCCAGTCGCCCGAGCCCCACCTCGAGGAACGTCTGCCAGTCGGTGGTGACGCGGACATCGGGTGCACGAGGGGCCGGCGACACCCCTCCGGTCAGCTCACCGTCGTCTATCGCGACGTGGAAGGGCTGTCCGTCCACGACGAACTCGTACAGGTCGTGGACCCCCCTCGCGTTCTCCCGTTCGATGTGCTGCTGCCACAGCATGATGATCCACTCCGGCCTCAGCTCCTCGGTCGCGTTGACGCCGAGGTACCGCAGGCCCCAGGAGGCCAGCGGGACCAAGGCGGAGGAGAGCTCCCGCCCGGCCTGGGTCAGCTCGTAGACGGTGGAGGCCGCGGGAGCCGGGAGCTCACGCCGCTCCACCACACCCTCCTCCTCGAGACGGCGGAGCCGGTCCGCGAGCAGGGTGGTCCCGATCCCGGGGAGCCCGCGCAGCAGGTCGGTGTAGCGCTTCGGACCGGCCGCCAGGTCGCGGACGATCAGCGGCGTCCACCGGTCGCCTACCCGGTCGAGCGCCCGAGCCAGCGGGCAGAACTGGCCGTACGTCTTCATCTCCCCGATCCTACTTCAGGATTGCTAACTACAGGAACTTCTGTTAGAACTCCCGATAATTGAGTAAAGGGAGGGAGGTCCGATGCGGCGGCTGAGTGCGGTGATCCTGGGGCGTCCCCGGATGGTGCTGGCGATGAGCTCGGTGGCGCTGCTCGTCTCGGGTGCCCTGGGAGCAGGCGTGATCGACCGTCTGTCGTCGGGCGGGTTCGAGGTCGAGGGCTCCCCATCGGGACGGGCCATCAGGCACCTGGAGGACCGCTTCGGGACGGGAGAGGTCGATCTCGTCCTGCTGGTCTCGGTGCGGGACGGGCGCGGCGTGGACGATCGCGTCGTGTCCGAGGCGGGACACGCGCTCACGGCGCAGCTGGCCGGCGAGGCGGGGGTCGAGGAGGCCTACTCGTACTGGAGCACGGGTCTGGCCCCGCTGAGGGGGGAGCGGGGAGACAAGGCCCTGGTGCTGGCGCGGCTCGAAGGCAGCCGCGACGAGATCACGCGCCGGCTCGAGGCCCTGATCCCCCGGTACGAAGGGAGCACCGGCCCGCTCGATGTCCGGGCGTCCGGCTACGGCGCGGTCTACCGCGAGGTGAGCCGGCAGATCGAACGCGACCTGCGGCGGGCCGAGATGGTGGTCGTCCCGGTCACGGGACTGCTCCTGCTCTTCGTGTTCCGCAGCGCCGTCGCCGCCGCCCTCCCCCTCGCGGTGGGGGCCCTAGCCATGGTGGGGACGCTCCTCGTCCTCCGCGTCGTGACGGCCTTCACCGAGATCTCCGTGTTCGCGCTGAACATGACGATGGCGATGAGCCTGGGGCTCGGGATCGACTACAGCCTCTTCATCGTGACGAGGTACCGCGAAGAGCTCGCGCTGGGCCATCCACCGCCGGCTGCCGTCCGACGGACGCTCGAGACGGCCGGCCGCACGGTGGTCTACAGCGCGATCACGGTCGCCGCGTCGCTGGTCGCGCTCCTCGTGTTCCCGCTCCCGTTCCTGCGGTCCTTCGGGATCGCCGGCATCGCGATCGTCACGATCGCCGGCGCGGCGAGCGTGCTCACGCTGCCTGCCCTCCTCACCGTGCTCGGGAGCAGGATCGACAGGTGGTCGGTCCGCCCCGTCCGGGCACCCGTCCCCGGGCGCGGGGGCTGGCACAGGCTGGCGATGACGGTCATGCGGCGTCCGCTGCCGGTGGCGACCGTGGCGACCGCCCTCCTCGTCCTCCTGGGGCTGCCGTTCCTTCGCATGGAGCTCGGGATGCCCGATCCGCGCGTCCTCCCTCCCGGTGCCCCCGCGCGTGAGGTCGTGGACGACTTCACCCGCAACTTCAGCGGCGGCGAGGCGTTCCCGGTATTCGTGCTCCTGCGCGGTGGGACGCCCCCTCCACCCGGAGAGGTGGACGCCTACGCCACGTCGCTCTCGTCGGTGCCGGGCGTGGCCCGCGTGGACACCTGGACCGGGTCGTACACCCAGGGGGCCCGCATCTTCTCGGACCCGGCGTTCGGGTCCGGGTTCGTCCGAGGGCACGACCTCTACCTGCGCGTCGTGGCCGCGCCGTCCGTGCAGCCCTTCTCGCCCCGTGGGGAACAGCTCGTCCAGGACATCCGGAGCACCCCGTCTCCCTCGTCGGACGGGGTGGAGGTCGCGGGCCAGGCGGCCGCGTTCGTGGACGCCAAGCGGACCCTCTTCGACCGGCTCCCGATCGCGCTGGCCATCATCGCGGCCGCGACCATGCTCGTGCTGTTCCTGGCCTTCGGGAGCCTCCTCGTCCCGGTCAAGGCCGTCGTGCTCAACCTGCTGAGCCTCACCGCGACGTTCGGCGCGATGGTCTGGGTCTTCCAGGACGGGCACCTCTCCGGGCTCCTCGGCTTCACCCCCCGGGAGGCCGTCGACCTCTTCAACCCGATCCTCATGTTCGCGATCGCGTTCGGCATCTCGATGGACTACGAGGTGTTCCTGCTCTCACGGATCCGCGAGGAGTACGACAGGACCGGCGACAACCAGCTGGCGGTCGCGACGGGACTCGAACGGACCGGCCGTCTCGTGACGGCGGCGGCGATGCTCCTCGCCGTCGTCTTCCTGGCTCAGGTGTCGTCGGGCATCTCGATCATCAAGATGTTCGGACTCGGGCTCGCCCTCGCCATCCTGGTCGACGCGTTCGTCGTCCGGGCCACCTTGGTGCCGGCCTTCATGAGGATCGCCGGCGGCCTGAACTGGTGGCTACCGGCCGGTCTGCGCCGTGTCCACGACCGCTTCGGCTTCCGGGAGACGGGTGGCCCGGCCGAGCACGCGGTCGGGGAGGCGGAGGCGGCTACGCCGCTGGCCGCGGCCGGAGCGACGGACGGGAGCGAGACCCGGTGAGGGGTCCATCCGTGGTGCTGGCGGCGCTCCTGTTGTTCGCGTCGTGCGGTGGACGGCCCGACGCGACCCAGCAGCCGCTATCGGCGAGGTCCCGCCCCGGCCACTCGCCGTCTCCCGCGGCCGAGGACGGGGAGGCCGTGGGGGCGCCGACCTCGGCGCCTCCGCAACGGGTGGGCGCCACCGCCGCACCGCGCGCCGGACGGTCCCCCGGTCCCGGCGCCACGCCCGAGCCGGGAGGAGGGGGAGCCGACCCGGCCGCTCCCGGCCTCTACAGGTTCACCACCCAGGGGACGACCCAGGTGGCGGACGGTCCGCAGAGGCCGATGGCCGAGGTGACGACGCTGGCCGTCCAGCCCGCCCAGGGCCGCCGGCAGAAGACCGTGAGGGACCTGAGGGACGGCGACGGCAGCGGCGCGGTGATCGAGCAGGTGCTCGAGTACGCGCCCGACGGCGTGAAGCTCGTGTCCTACCGGCTACGGACGAACTTCGCGGGGGTCGGTCGCACGTACACGTTCGACCCGCAGCCGCCGCCGACGGTCCTGGTCCCGCAGCCCGCTCCCGGGTGGTCGACGTCGTTCGAGATGTCCGGGGACGGGGTGACGATCCGGTCCGAGGTGCGAGTGACCGGAAGCGAGCAGGTGCGGGTGGACGGAGCGGCCAGGGAGACGCTCGTCGTCGAGTTCTCCTCGACGCTGGGCGGCGCGCTCGAGGGGACGCAGTCCGCCGTCAACCGGATCGACCTCGGATCGAGCCTGACGCTGCGCGAGGACGTCCGGAGCGACGTCAGGCAGGACGCCGTCCGGGTCCGGACGACGTACGCGGCGACGATCCGCACCCTGCGGCCGGCCTAGGAGGGACCGATGCCCACGAACGACGCCGCGCGCCACTGGGAGGAGCGGGTCGATGCCTGGCTCGCGGCCGAGGATGCGTTCGAGCGGGTCACGGCCGAGCCCGGACGGCAGGCGGTCGACGTCCTCGATCCGCGACCGGGTGAGGCCGTGCTCGACGTCGGCTGCGGCGCCGGACGCGCGACGAACGAGCTCGGCCGCAGGGTCGGCCCCGCGGGACGGGCGGTCGGGATCGACCTGGCCGAAGGGCTCGTCGCCCGGGGGCGGGAGAGGGCCCTGGCGAACGTCTCGTTCACGGTGGGTGACGCCGAGACCCACGACCTCGGGTCGGGCGAGTTCGACGCGGGCTTCTCGCTCTTCGGTGCCATGTTCTTCAACGACCCGGTAGCGGCGTTCACCAACATCCGGCGTGCGCTCCGCCGAGGAGGACGGATCGCGATCGTCTCCTGGCAGGGGGTCTTCGCGAACGAGTGGATCCTGGTGCCGGTGCTGGCGATGTCCTCCGTGACCGGGACCCTCCCCCAACCGCCCGCGCCGGACGAGCCGGGTCCGTTCGCGCTGTCCGAACCGGACCGGGTCCGAGCGATCCTGGACGCGGCCGGGTACACGTCGATCGAGGTGACACCTGCGAACGGAGAGGTCGTCTGGCCGGAGGACGGGATAGGGGAGCTGACCGGCCTCGCGACCACGGTCGGACCGGTGGGGGAGACGATGCGCGCGTCCGACGAGGAGACACGCGCGGCGATCCGGGAGGCCATCTCGACCGCGCTGGGCTCCCGCGTGGTGGACGGGGAGCTGCGCCTGTCGCGCGGGACCCTGCTGACGACGGGATTCGCCTAGCGCGATCCGCTCCGCCGCAGCACGAGGACGCGACGCGATCAGCCGGGCGGCGAGGCGTGTCCGCCCGACGCCACCTGCTCGACCGCCTCCCGCGCCTGGACCAGCTCGGCGGTGTCGTGTCCCTCGGTGAACGACGCCAGAACGCGCCCGAGCTCGCTCGCCGCCTCGTCTCCCGCGGGTGTGCCTCGGTGGAGCTGGGCTAGACGCGTCCATCCCTGGAGCTCCAGCATCCTCAGACCGGCCGGGCCCGCTATCTCGACGGCGCGACGCAGCGTGGCGTCCGCCTCCTCGGCGTCGCCGGCGGCGATCAGGAGCTCGCCGAGGAAGAGCCCGAACTGGATCTCGGTCATCCGGTCTCCCTCGCTCATCGCCAGCGCCTCGCGCGCGAGACCGATCGCCTCCTCGATCTGTCCCGACGCCGCCAGCGCGACCCCGCGCATGGACAGCAGGACGGGCCAGAAGATCGGCGGCGTGTCCAGGTCCTGGTACAGCGCCATCCCCTCGTCCACGCGTCGGATGCCTCCGGGGAGCCCCCCGACGGCCTCGACGACCCCCCGCAGCACGCCGCCGACGGCGCGCCACACGTCGTACTCGTGCTCCTGCGCGACCTCGAGCACGCCGTTCGCCCCCTCCAGCGCGGGCTCCAACGCGCCCCGCCACAGGTCGAGCAGAGCGACGTGGAACCGCGCGTAGGCGAGCGAATAGGGGTGCTCCAGCTCGAGCGCGAGCTGCAGGGCCCCGGCGGCCCGGTCCACCGCCCGTTCGGGATGGCCGGTCAGCCAGAGGAGGAACGCCGAGGTCGTGAACGGGACCACCCCCGGGCTCGGGCCGAGGCGGAACGGGCGGCCCCCCGGGCGTTCACGGAGGAACAGCGCGATGGCCCGGTCCAGGATCGCCAGGCCGGCGTCGACGTCGCCGAGGAACGCCGTGTTGGCACCGTAGACGGTGAGCGCGTCCACCTCGAGCCCGGGATCCCCCGACTCCTCCGCGAGCTCGAGCAGCTGCCGTCCAACCTCGACCGCCTCCTCGAACTGGGCGCGGTAGACATGGAAGGACGCGATGTTGCGGAGCACCGGGAACCGGGTCTCGACCGGCTCCGCCTCGATCAGCTCCATGGCCCTCTCGTACGTCTGCTCGACGCCCTCGTCGACGCCGCGGATGGCCATGAGTGCGCGCGCGAGGCTGGTGCGCAGGGTCACCTCCTGACGCTCCCGCTCCGGGCTCGACGGTGTCGTCGCCAGGACCTCGAGGACGTCCTCCGTCAGGACGGCGGCAGCCCGGTACCAGCCGCGCGCCTCGTGCAGCACCCAGAGCACGTTGAGCAGCTCGTCCAGCCGCCCGAGCTCGCGTTGGGCGATCCAGAACCGCCACGAGGAGAGGAGGTTGTCGAGCTCGGAGCCGAGCTCATGGAGGGGACGCTCACGGTCGCGACCGAAGAGCTGGTCGTGTCGCGCCTGGGCGAACCGGTGGAAGTACTCGGCATGCGCGCGAGCGGCATCGTCGCGGAAACCGGGTTCCTCCTCGAGGCGCTCCCTGGCGTACTCGCGGATGCTCTCGAGCATCGACAGGCGGTGGTCGTCCGAGGACGGGTCGGCCCGCAGGAGGCTCTTGTCCGCGAGCGACGAGAGCACATCGAGCGCGTCGACGTGGGCCAGTCCATCGAGCCGGTCCAGGACGGCCTGCACGGTGTCGACGCGAGCGGGTGAGAAGAGCGATGTGACGCAGAAGACCGCACGTTCGTCGGGGTCGAGCAGGTCGTAGCTCCAGGCGATCGTGCTCCGCAGGGTCTGCTGGCGAGCAGGGAGGGAGCGTACGCCTCCGCGCAGTAGGTCGAGCTGGCTGCGGAGGCGGTCGCGCAGATCCTCGGGGGAGAACAGACGCAAGCGGGCGGAGGCCAGCTCGATCGCGAGCGGGAGTCCCTCCAGCCGGGCGCAGATGTCGGCTACGGCTTCGGCGTCCTGATCGGACAGCGCGTAGTCCGGACGCGACTGCCGGGCGCGCTCGACGAAGAGCCGGACCGCCTCGTGATCGCGGATATCGTCTGCCGTGACCGGGCCCCCCGTCCTAGTCGGGACGGATAGCGGCGGCACCGGGAACTCCTGCTCGCCCGCTACCCGCAGCACCTCTCGGGTGGTCACGAGCACCCGGAGGTCCGGGGCTCCCGTGAGGAGCTGCGACACGACGTCGGACGCATCGGGGATCTGCTCGAGGTTGTCCAGCACGAGCAGGATCCTCCTCCCGCGCAGGTGCTCGACCAGCACGTCGGCCAGCGGACGATCGTCGGACGACCGCAATCCCATCTCGGCGGCTATCGCGGAGGGGACCAGTGCGCCGTCCGTGACCGCCGCCAGCGGCACGAAGAAGACGCCGTCGGGGAAGTCGTCGAGGACCTGCCCGGCCACCTCGAGGGAGAGCCGCGTCTTCCCGGTGCCCCCGGGCCCGGTGAGCGTCACGAGCCGCGAGCCGCCCGTGAGGAGCTCCCGGACGCGAGCCAGCTCGCCCTCGCGACCCACGAAGGAGGACAGCTGGGCGGGGAGGTTGTTCGGGCGCGCGTCCAGGGTCTTCAGCGCGGGGAAGGCGTGGGGGAGGCCGTCGATGCAGACCTGGAAGAGGCGTTCCGGCGAAGAGAGGTCCTTCAATCGATGACCGCCGAGGTCCAGCAGGCGGACGCCGTCCGGGAGCCCCTGCTCGGCGAGGGTCCGGGTCGCCTCGGAGATGACGATCTGGCCGCCGTGTCCGGCCGACGAGATCCGCGCCGCTCGATGGACGTCCAGACCGACGTAGTCGTCGTCCGACAGGCGGCCCTCGCCGGTGTGCAGGCCCATCCGGACACGTATCGCGGCGTCGGCCGGCCAGGGGTGGTCGGCGAGCGCGCGCTGTGCGGCCACGGCCGACCGCACGGCATCCACGGCGCTGGTGAAGACGGCGAAGATCGCGTCCCCCTCCGTCTTGACGCGCACCCCGCCGTGGGTCACGACCGAGTCGAGGAGGATCCGGTGGTGGTCCGAGAGCAGAGGAGGGTAGCGCTCGCCCAGCCGTTGCAGGAGGGCCGTGGAGCCTTCGATATCGGTGAGCAGGAAGGTGACCGTCCCGGTCGGCAGCTCCGCCCCCTGCACCTGTCCCTGCCTGGCCATCGCCTTCCTCGTCGTCGGGTGCCAGGCCGATGGTACGCCCTCGTGCGGGCGCCGACGCAGGTGAGGGGGCATATCCCCGAAGGCGTGATAGCCTGGGCCATCTCCTGTCGGCGCTGTGCCGACGGTCGCCGGTCAGGGACCGGTGGGGCCTGCAGGCCCGTTCAAGTGGGCCGAACTCCCACCAGTCAAAGATCGGAGCACGACCTTGTCTCGGAACGACTTCGCCTCGCTCGGCGTACGCCCCGACCTCGTGGCCTCGCTCGATGCCAGGGGCATCACGGCGCCCTTCCCCATCCAGTCCGCGACGCTCACGGATGCGCTCGCCGGCCGCGACATCTGCGGCCGGGCCCCCACGGGCTCCGGGAAGACCCTCGCGTTCGCGCTGACGATCGCGATGCGCACGCAGCGCGCGAAGCCGAAGCGGCCGAAGGCCCTCGTCCTCGTGCCGACGCGCGAGCTCGCCGCCCAGGTGCAGCGCGAGATCACCTCGCTCGGGAGCCCCCTGCGCGTCGCCCCCGTCTACGGCGGCGTGGGGTACGGCGCCCAGCGGGCCGCCCTTCGGCGCGGGGTGGATGTCCTCGTCGCGTGTCCGGGCCGGCTCGAGGATCTCATCCAGCAGGGCGACATCTCCCTCTCCGACGTCAGGATCGTCGTCATCGACGAGGCGGACCGCATGGCGGACATGGGGTTCCTGCCCGCCGTCCGGAGGCTGGTCGACCAGACGAACGCCGACCGTCAGACCCTGCTCTTCTCGGCCACCCTGGACGGCGACGTCGACGTGATCGTGAAGCGCTACCAGCGCGACCCGGTCCGCCACGAGGTCTCCACCCCCGAGGACGAGCAGGGTGAGGTCGAGCACCTCTTCTGGCGCGTCGAGCGCGACCAGCGCGTGGACGTCACCGCCCGGCTTATCAACCACCATGGTTCGGCCGTCGTCTTCTGCCGTACCCGGCACGGCGCCGACCGCGTCACGAAGCAGCTCGCGCGCGCCGGGGTCGAGGCGGCGGCGATCCACGGGAGCCGCAGCCAGCCCCAGCGGGACCGGGCGCTCGAGGCGTTCTCCTCCGGCGGGGTCAAGGCGCTGATCGCCACGGACGTGGCCGCGCGCGGTATCCACGTGGACGACGTCTCGTGCGTCGTCCACTTCGACCCGCCGACCACGGACAAGGACTACGTCCACCGATCGGGCAGGACCGGGCGCGCGGGAGCCGACGGGACCGTCGTCTCCCTCGTCGGCTCGGAGAACGCGAAGGCCGTCCGTGACCTCCAGCGCGCCCTCAGGCTGCCGCTGCAGGTCGACGCTCCCGACGCGGCCCTCGTTGGATTCCTCCCGAAGGCCGTCGCCCGACCCTCCCGACCCGGCCCGCGTACCCACGGACAGGACCGCGCCCCCCGGCGGAACCGCCGGGGAGGCGGGCGCCGCGGCGAGACGCGCTGACCCGCGCCGATCGCGCTGACCCGCGCCCCGCGGCGATCGGCCCCCCGAGGTAGGGATCGGTGGGCCAACCCCGAATCGAGCAGGGTCGGGTCCGGCTGCGGGTGGGAGGTTGGGGATGCGCAAGGGGATGAGGGCGGTCGCCGCCGCCATGGCGTTGGTTCTCGCAGGACCGTCCGTTCCCGCCGGAGCGACGGCCACGGACGGCGTGGCATCCCTCGTCTGCTCCCTGCTCGGACCGCTCGCCCAGCTCGGCGTGAACTGTCCGCTCGACGGTGACGGCGACGGGTACACCACCGATCAGGGGGACTGCGACGACACCGACCCCGCCTACAACCCCGCCGCCGACGACCGCCCGGACCTGGCCTTCCTGGACACCGACTGCGACGGCATCGACGGCAGCGCGGCCGACGCCACGTTCGTCGCGACCTCGGGGAGCGACACGGCTCCCGGGACGATGTCCGAACCGAAGGCCACGGTCGTGGCTGCGGTCGCATCCGGAGCCACGGCGGTCTACGTCTCCACCGGCAGCTACCCGGGGAGCGTGTCCGCCACGGAGGGTCTCGGGATCTTCGGCGGGTACGACGCGACGGACGGGTGGTCCCGCTCGGCCGCGCACCTGCCGGTGATCGCAGGGGCGCCACAGGCCGTCCTCGTCGAGGGAGCCGACGACGTCGAGCTCCAGCTGCTCGACCTCCGCGGATCCGCGACACCCGCGTCGCGGTCGGCCTACGGAGTGAGGGCCGTCGACTCGAGCGGCCTGCGGATCGTCGGTTCCAGGGTCTCCTCGGGGCCGGGCCTGGACGGCATCACGGGGAATCCTGACTCCCCCGGCGCGGCGGGGTCGTCG
>DATLFR010000165.1 GCA_035540895.1 Actinomycetota bacterium
CATCAGAACGGCGCCACCTCGTTCGTGAAGTCCCAGGTCTCGAGGTTCTGCTTCAGCCGAGCCAGGAACTCCGCGGCGCGGATCTCGCACCCGAAGACGCCTCCGAACTCGGACGCCACGTCCTGGGCGAAGACCTCGACGCCGGGTGCGTCCCCGTTCAACTCGGCCACCGAGGTGACGCCGCGGTCCACGATCCCGCAGGGGACTATCCCCCGGAAGTAGCCCAGGTCGGGGGAGACGTTCAGCGCGTAACCGTGCTTCGTGATCCCCCGGGAGACCTTCACGCCGATCGCGCCGATCTTGCTCAGCCCGACCCACACCCCGGACGCCCCCGGCACCCGGCTCCCCTCGATCCCGTACCGGCGCAGCGCGCGGATCAGCACCTCCTCGAGGTCGCGCACGTACCGGACGAGGTCGCCCTGGGGGCCGATGTCCACGATCGGGTAGCCCACCAGCTGTCCGGGACCGTGGTACGTGACCTGTCCCCCGCGGTCGGCCTCGACCACCGCGACCCCGCGCTCACGCAGGGTCGCGTCGTCCCAGAGCACGTCGCCGCGGGAGCCGCGGCGTCCGACCGTGTAGACGTGCGGGTGGGTCAGTTGGAGCAGGGTGTCGCCGACGGCTCCCGACGCGCGCCGCTCGTGCAGGTCCTGCTGCAGGGCGAGGCCGTCCGTGTACGCGACCTCGCCCAGCCAGCAGACGTCCATCAGAACGGCGCCACCTCGTTCGTGAAGTCCCAGGTCTCGAGGTTCTGCTTCAGCCGAGCCAGGAACTCCATCGCGTCCGAGCCGTCGAGCAGCCGGTGGTCCCACGACATCGAGAGGAACATCCGGTGTCGGATGGCGATCATCCCGTCCACCACGGCGACCCGCTGCTCGACCGCCTCCGTCCCCAGGATGGCCACGTTCGGCTGGTTGATCACCGGGACCGAGAGGTAGCTCCCGAAGGGACCGGGGTTCGTGATCGTGAAGGTCGACCCGCCCACCTCGTCCGGGGTCAGGTTCTTCGACCGGGCCCGCGCGGCCAGGTCGCGGATGGCGCGCGCGATCCCGACCACGTTCATCGCCTCGGCTCCCTTGATCACCGGGACGATGAGCCCGTAGTCGGTGGCCACGGCGATCCCCAGGTTGACGTAGCTGTGCAGGGTCGCCTCGGTCAGGTCCTCGTTCACGGACGCGTTCACGAGCGGGTGCGCGGCGAGCGCATCGGTGACCGCCCGGCAGATGAAGGGCGTGTAGGTGAGCGAGAAGCCCTCGCGCTCCTTGAACGAGGGGTTCACCCGCTTGCGCAGCTGGGCGATGTTCTCCATATCGACCTCGACCGCGTTCCACGCCCGAGCCGAGGTCTGGAGCGACTTCACCATGTGCTCGGCGATGCGCCTTCGGATGTGAGACAGCGGCTGCACCTGGGTGCCCTCGCCCGACTGACGCACGACGGGCGGCGCGGCGGCCGCCGGCTTCGCCTGCTGAGGCGCCGCGGTCGGGGTCTGCGGGGCCGCGGGCGCCGTCCGCTGGCGCTCCGCGTGTCCGAGGACGTCCGCCTTCGTGACGCGCCCGCCCTGTCCGGTCCCTTCGACCTCCTCGAGGTTCACGCCGTGCTCACGGGCGAGCCGGCGGACGAGGGGGGAGAGAACCTGTCCGGGCTTGCCGTCGCCGCTGCGTGTGGGAGGTCCGCCCCGCTCGGGAGCCTTCGTGGCGGTGGACGCCCGCCGGCTGGGCTCGGTCTTCTCGCCTCCGTCCGGCTGGTCGGCCTGAGCGGCGGGACGCTCCGGCATGGGGGTGTCGGGGATCTCGTCCGCGGAGACCGGGGCGTCGCCGGCGATCTCGCTCGCGCCGGTCGCGCTGTTCTCCGACCCCGCCACCTGCTCGCCGGTGGTCTCCTGCGGGGGCCCCTCAGCCTGCGCGCTGCCTCCGGCGGTGCCCGCTCCCTCGCCCGACTCGTCGACCTCGCAGATCACCGTGCCCACCTCGACCGTGTCGCCCTCCTGGGCGAGGATCTTCGTGAGCACCCCCGCCACGGGAGACGGGATCTCGGTGTCGACCTTGTCCGTGGAGACCTCGACGAGCATGTCGTCCATCTCGATCGTGTCGCCCTCGGACTTGAGCCACTTCAGGATCGTCCCCTCGACGACCGACTCGCCCATCTGGGGCATCTGGACCGGCGTGGCCATGTAGGTGTTCCCCTCTCCTATCCGTGCAGCGGACGTCCGATGGCCGCCAGGGCGGCCTCCCCGACTGCTTCCGAGAGCGTCGGGTGCGGGTGGACCAGGCCGGCCAGCTCGGCCGCGTTCGCCTCCCACCCCACGGCCAGCAACGCCTCCGATATCGACTCGGTCACGCGGGCGCCGACCATGTGGATGCCCAGGATCGGGCCGTCCGGGACGTACACGATCTTCGTGAAGCCGCCCGGCTGGTGCATGATCTGGGCCTTGGCGATCCCCACGTAGGTGTGCTTCGTGGTCTTCACCTCGTACCCGGCTTCCTTCGCCTGCTCCTCCGTGTAGCCGACCGACGCCACCTCCGGCACGCAGTAGGTCGCCTTCGGGACGTCCCGGAAGAAGTCGATGGGACGCGGCTCGTTCCCGGCGATCCGCTCGGCCACGTTGAAGCCCATCGCGAACGCGGCGTGGGCCAGCTGGGGGACGCCGGCCACGCAGTCACCGATGGCCCACACCCCCTCGCCCAGGCTGAAGTTCTCGTCGGCCAGGATGTAGCCGCGGTCCGTCTCGATCCCCCAGGCCTCCAGGTTCACGCCGTCGGTGGCCGGCCCGCGCCCGACGGCGACGAGCACCTGCTCGACCTCGACCGTGGACGACTTGCCCTTCGCGTCGGAGAGCGTGATCCGCACGAGGTCGCCCGACGTGTCCACGTCGGTCACCTTGGCTCCCGCCTGGACGGTGATCCCACGCTTGCCGAAAGCCTTCGCGAGCTCCTTGGAGACGTCCGGGTCCTCCAGGGGGACGATCCGCGGGAGCGCCTCTATCACCGTCACCTCGACCCCGAAGGACCGGTAGACGGACGCGAACTCGACCCCTACCGCACCCGCGCCGATCACCGCGGCGGACCGCGGCAGCGTCTCGTTCGTGAGGGCGTGGTCGGATGTGACGATCCGCGTCCCGTCCGGCTCGAGGCCGGGCAGCGAACGTGCGTAGGACCCGACGGCGATCACGACGTCGCGTCCGGACACGGTCCGGTTCCCGTCGGAGGTGGAGACGTCGATCGTTCCCCGCTCCGCCGCGAGCTTCCCCTCGCCCGCGATCAGGTCGATCCTGCGGTGCTTGATCAGGCTGGACAGGCCGCCGTACAACTTCTTGACCGGCTCGGACTTGGACCGCTGCACGGCCGCCCAGTCGAAATCGGGCTCGCCGGCCTGGATGCCGTACTCCTTGGCCTCCCGGATGGTGTCGAACACCTCGGCCGCGTGCAGCAGGGCCTTCGTCGGGATGCAGCCGCGGTGCAGGCAGGTGCCGCCGACCTTGTCGCGCTCGACGATCGCGACCTTCAGGCCGAGCAGGGCGGCGCGCAGCGCGCACGCGTACCCGCCGGGCCCCCCGCCCAGCACGACCAGGTCGTAGTTGCCGCCGTCCGCCATCCGCATCTCTCCTCGCGAGGCCGTCGAAGGACACCCAGTCTATCGGTGCCGGTCGGCGGGCCGACGCGGGGCACGGGACCCCGCCCCCCGGCGCTCCCCCCTGT
>DATLFR010000166.1 GCA_035540895.1 Actinomycetota bacterium
ATCGTAGACGGGGTGGACCACATGGGTTGGGTGGTTGCTGGCGAGGGCGGCGCGGCGATCGTGGCCGCGTCCAGGCTCGGCGAGCCCGTATCGGCGCTGGCCGTCGAGGGGGCGGCGGGGGAGGCCGCCTGGCGTGGCATCCCCGTGGTGCCGGTGGACGGGCTGGAGGGTCCTGGGGGCGCGACGGGCGTGCTGCTCGTCGAGGCGGAGGATCCGACGCGGGAGACGGTCCGGACATGGGCGGCCGCCCACCGTCTCCCGCTCGTCGAACGGGAGCCGGAGCAGGTCGAACCCCCGGAAGGGGTCCGAGTCCTCGCCGTGAGCGGTCCGGGCACCGGAGTCGGCAAGACCCCGGTCGTCGCCAAGCTGGCGCGGATACTGCGGATGTCTGGTGTGCAGGTGGCGGTCCTGCGCCACCCCGTCGCGACCCTGCTCGGGTGGCCATCGCTCGCCGAGGTCCGGGTGGTGCGGGGGACGGACGGCCTGGGGGACGGACCCCTCGACGAGGCAGAGGAGCTCGCTCCCGTCCTGGCGATGGGGGCTCCCGTCGTCTCCGGCACCGAGCCCGAGCCCATGCTCGCCGGGGCGGCCGAGCTCGCCCCGGTCGTGGTGTGGGACGGTGGGGGAGCGGCCCGTCCATGGGTGCGGCCGCGCATGAGCGTGGTGGTGGTCGATGCGTTCAAGCCGCCGACCGACCAGGCCGAGCTGCGGATCGCCGCCGCGGACGCCGTGGTGATCGCCAAGAGCGACACCGCGCCGCCGGACCTCGTGAACGCATGGGAGCGCGCCATCGCCGACCGCAACCCGGGGGCCTCCGTCACGCTCGCGGACATGCCCGTGGGCGTGCCGGAGGGGATGCGCCTGCGACGACGCGACGTGGCGGTCGTGGAGGATTGGTCCGCCCTCGTCCTCGGTGGCCACACGGCGGGCGCGGGAGCCGTGGTCGCCCGCCGCTGGGCGTGCCGGGTGATCGATCCGCGCCCCTTCGCCGTCGGTGCGGTGGCCGAGGTCCTCCGGCGCCACCCGCATATCGGTCCGGTGGTGCCGTCGATGGGACGCACGGGGGCCGAGCAGGAGGACCTCGCCGAGACGCTCGCCGCGATGCCGGCCGAAGTGGTGCTGTGGGCGTCCACGGCCGCGCCGGTCCCCATCGCCGGGAAGCCGGTCGTCCGTGCGTACCCGGAGGTGATGGAGGTGGCGGGGACCTCCCTCCAGGACGTCGTCCGCCCCCTGCTGCCCGGCTACGACTGACGTCGCGGGCGCCGGATCGCGGGGCCCACGACGGCCTGGCCGGTCGGGCACCAGCGGAGGAGGGGACACCCCTCGTGGTCGGGCGACCGGGCGTCGCACGGGCCCCGTCCGAGCAGGATCAGCTTGTGGGGGATGTCGTGCCACCGTCTCGCCGGGATCAGGTCCATCAGGTCCCGCTCGATCTTCACGGGGTCGTCGCTGGGGGTGAGCGCCAGGCGCTGGCTGGTCCGGCGCACGTGGGTGTCGACGAAGATGCCGTGCCCGGTCCCGGGCCAGAGGTTGGCCATGACGACGTTGGCCGTCTTGCGCGCGGCTCCCGGGAGCGCGGTCAGCTCCTCCATCGTCCGCGGCACCTCGCCGCCGTGATCCTCGACCAGCTTCCGGGCGCAGCCGATGATGGCCCGGGTCTTCTGGCGGAAGAAGCCCGTCGGCTTGATGAGCGCCTCGACCTCCCCCGGGTCCGCGGCGGCGAGGTCGGCCGGCGTCGGGTAGCGCTCGAACAGCGCGGGGGTCACCCGGTTCACCGTGTCGTCGGTCGTCTGCGCCGACATGATCACGGAGATGAGGAGCTCGAACGGGTTGCGGAAGTGCAGGGCGGTCTCCGTCTCGCGGTACTCGCGGTCGAGGGCGCGCATGATCGGGCGGATCCGCGCTCTCGCGTCTCCCGCGTCGTGCCCCGAGGCGGGCAGGTACCTGGCCACGCGCGGCATACTACATGCGGGGTGTAGAAGCCAAGAGGCGGGTGAGGCGGTGCGCGAACCGGTCGAGGCTCTGTTCCCGGCATACAGCCGGGCGGCCTACCGTGGCCTGAAGGTGGTCCTCGGCGCGTTGATGCGTGGGGCGTACGACCTCGAGGTGGTCGGGCTCGACAACGTGCCTAGGACCGGCTCGGCCATCCTCGCCGCGAACCACATCTCGTTCCTCGACTCGTTCTTCATCCCGCTGGTCGTGCCGCGCCGGGTCACGTACCTGGCCAAGGCGGAGTACTGGGACTCGTGGAAGACGCGGTGGTTCTTCGACACCGTGGGCCAGATCCCGGTGCGCAGGCAGGACTCGGAGAAGGCGCAGGCCGCCCTCGAGTCGGGGGTCCGCGTGCTGACGGCGGGAGGTCTGCTAGGCATCTACCCCGAGGGGACGAGGTCCCCGGACGGGCGGCTGTACCGGGGCAAGACCGGACCGGCCCGCATGGCGCTGCGGGCCAACGTCCCCGTCGTGCCGGTGGGTCTCGACGGGACCCGCGAGATCATGCCCAAGGACGCGAAGATGCCTCGGATGTCCGGCCGGGTCGCCGTCCGGTTCGGGGCGCCCCTCTGGGTGCCGGGCGACGCCGTCTCGGACCCGCTCCTGCTGCGCTCGTTCACCGATCGGTTGATGTACGAGATCATGCAGCTGAGCGGCCAGGAGTACGTGGACCGGTACGCAGACCGCGCCCCGCGCAAGACGGAGCCGCTCGCCGGCTCCCTGGTCGGTTAGCCCCCCGGCGAGGGCGGGTCGGGCGAGTCGGCCGGTTCGGGCGTCCGAGGAGGCCGGGGGGTGCGCGGAGCCTCCTGC
>DATLFR010000167.1 GCA_035540895.1 Actinomycetota bacterium
TCTCTGCCCCGCTGCGTGTCTCTATGGCTCTGCCCTCGACCGTTCAGATGCGCAGAGGACGGTCCGGACGCTCGCGGCGCTGGCCGGGCGCGTCCGGACCGTCCACGCGATCACGTGCTCTGGGTGATGTTGACGTTCTGCTCCGCGTTCGCGTACGCGACGGAGCCGTCGGACAGGATGTTCGCGGCGATGGCCGCGTTCACCGGGGCCGCGATGTTCGAGTTGATGAGGGACATCGCCGCCCGCTCCGGCAGCGGCTCGCCTGCCAGCTCCTCTAACTCCTCGCGGGTCAGCTTGCGGTACTCCTGGTTCTCGCTCACGGTCTCACCTCCACCGATCAGGTGCTCTGGTCGATCGGGGTCGTCTGCGTCGCGTCGGCGTAGGCGATCGCGCCGTCCGAGAGGACGTTCGCAGCGACCGCGGCATTGACGGGGATCGCGATGTTCGCGTTGATCAGCGACATCGCAGCCCGCTCGGGCAGCGCCTCCCCGGCGAGCTCCTCCAGCTCCTCCTGGGTGAGCTTGCGGTACTCGTTCTTCTCGGTCATCGATCCTCCTAGGTGCTCTGCGTGATGTCGCCGGTCTGCTCGGCGTTCGCGTACGCGACCGAGTCGTCCGACAGCACGTTGAGCGCCGCGGCCACGTTGATGGGCGCGGCGACGTTGGCGTTGATCAGGGACATGGCGGCCCGCTCGGGGAGCGCCTCGCCCGCGATGTCCTCGAGCTCTTCACGGGTCAGCTTGCGGTACTCCTGGTTCTCGCTCACCTGTCGCCTCCTTCGGTTGGTGCTGGGATGCCCGGGGTGGATGCTCGCGCCGCCGGCCGTCGCCGTGCTCCGTCTGGGCTCCTCCCTCCTTCCGCTGCTCGCCGACGTTCACGCTGGTCACCGCGTGGAGTGGGCGTCGGCGTGGATACGTTCTCTACGCCTCATCTCCCTGCGGTCACCCGGCCGAACAAGCCGCATCCCTCCGGGGACAGCTGACGGGGGCCAGATCCCCCGACGACGCCGCGACCCAAACCCCCCTCCGGCTATCGTCGGGTCGTGGACGCCCCGGCCCGACCCATCGCCGTCATCACACATCCCGTCGCGCGTGAGCACGATCCCGGACCGGGTCATCCCGAGCGCTCCCAGCGTCTGGACGCCGTCCTGGCCGGGGTCTCCATGATCGACGCGCGCCTCGTCTCCACGGTCGAGGCGCCGGAGGCTACGCGGGAGACGATCCGCCTCGTCCACGAGGAGCGGTACCTCGAGCGCCTGGAGCAGATCTCGGCTTCGGGGGGCGGCGCGGTCGACGCGGACACCCGGCTCGGCCCCCGCAGCCTCGAAGCCGCCACGCGAGGGGTCGGCGGGGCGGTGGAAGCGGTTCGAGGCGTGCTCGACGGGACATGGAGCGGAGCGTTCGTCGCCATGAGGCCCCCCGGACACCACGCTCCTTCGGGAGGTCCCGACTCCCGCCCCGACTGGACGAGTGCCCGTCCGAGCATGGGGTTCTGCCTCCTCAACCAGGTGGCGGCGGGCGCCCGGTGGGCGGTCACCCACGGTGGAGCGTCTCGCGTGGCCGTGCTCGACTGGGACGCCCACCATGGCAACGGGACCCAGGAGATCTTCTGGAGCGACCCCGACGTTCTGTACGCGTCGATCCACCAGTACCCCTTCTACCCGGGAACGGGGGACGCGTCGGAGAGGGGAGGGGGACCAGGGGCAGGGACGACCGTCAACGTCCCGCTCCCGGCGGGCGCTGCCGAGGACGCATACGCGCGGGCGATGGACGAGATCGTCGTACCCGCCATCGCGTCCTTCGGGGCCGAGCTCGTAGTGGTCTCCGCCGGCTACGACGCCCACGCGCGGGACCCAGTCTGTGCCATGCGACTGACCGCCGGCGCGTTCTTCAGGTTGGCCCGGCGGGTGCTCGACCTGGCCCCGGTGGTGGCGGTCCTGGAGGGCGGGTACGACCTCGACGGTCTGCGGTGGGGCGTGGCCGCGACCCTGGAGGCGATGGCCGGGGGGTCGGAGCCCGTTCCGGTCCCGGAACAGGAGCGGGGAGCCCTCCCCGGGTCCGAGCAGGCCCTGCGCTGGGTGGACGACGCGAAGGCGGCCGTACGGGGGTGGCGCCCCCGCTAGGCCCGCGCGATGATGGGCGCCCCCTAGGGCGAGGAGCGAGATGGCGGAGCTGAGCGACTACCTGCGGCTGCTCGTGGAGAAGCGCGGGTCAGACCTGCACCTGAAGGTCACGCAGCCGCCTGTCCTGCGGGTCAACGGCGAGCTGACCCCGTCCGATTTCCCGAAGCTCACGCCTCAGGAGCTCGAGCGGCTCGCCCACGAGATCCTCCCGGAGAAGCTCGTGACCGAGCTCGACGCGACCGGGGGCGCCGACTTCGCACACTCGGTCGCCGGCCTCGGTCGGTTCCGCGTCAACGTGTTCCGCCAGCGCGGCACGGTCAGCATGGTCTTCCGTCGCGTGCTCCCGTCGCCTCCGCAGCTCGACGCCCTCCAGGTCCCACCCGTGTTGAAGAGGCTCGCCGAGGAGCCGCGCGGTCTCGTGCTCGTGACGGGCCCGACCGGCTCGGGCAAGACGACGACCTGCGCCGCGATGATCAACCACATCAACTCGGTGAGGGCGTGCAACATCGTCACGCTCGAGGACCCGATCGAGATCCTGCACGCCGACAAGAAGGCCCTCATAAACCAGAGGGAGGTCGGCACCGACACGGAGTCGTTCGCGATGGGGCTCCGTCACGCGATGCGTCAGGATCCCGACGTCATCTTCCTGGGCGAGATGCGCGACCCCGAGACCGTCTGGGCCGCCCTGGCCGCCTCCGAGACGGGTCACTTCGTCCTCTCGACGCTGCACACGGTAGACGCGGCCGAGACGATCAACCGGATCATCGAGTTCTTCCCGGCGCACCAGCAGAAGCAGGTGCGCCACTCCCTGGGCGGGGCGCTGCGCGGGATCGTCTCACAGCGGCTGCTCCCGACGAAGGACGGGACGACGCGGATCCCGGCCATCGAGGTGCTGGTCATGACCGGACGGATCTACGACTGCATCGTGGACCCCGAGGAGACGCGCAACCTCCCGGACATGATCGCCGAGGGCGACTTCTACGGCATGCAGACGTTCGACCAGGCCCTGATGAAGCTGTACACGGAGGACCGGATCTCCCTCGAGGACGCCATGCACGCCGCCTCCAATCCCCACGACTTCCGCGTCGCCCTCCGCAAGGCCGGCATCACCTGAGGCTCCCGCTCGCTGTCGTTCGACGCCCCGTAGGCTGGGTGCATGTCCGCGCCCCTCATGCCTCATCTCGTCGAGCCCGGGACGCTCGCGGCCCGCCTCGGCACCGCGTTCTCCGAGGCCGGTCACGAGCTCTGGCTCGTCGGCGGGGCCGTCCGCGACGACCTGCTCGGACGTCCGGTCGACGAGCTGGATTTGGCCACGGACGCCCGCCCCAGCCAGGTGCTCGACCTCCTGCGACCGAGGGCTCAGGAGGTGTGGCTGCAGGGCATGAGGTTCGGCACGGTGGGGGCCTCGATCGACGGCATGCGGGTCGAGGTGACCACCTACCGTCAGGAGTGGTACACGGAGGACTCCCGCAAGCCGGAGGTCGCATTCGCCCCGGACATCACCTCGGACCTCTCGCGTCGCGACTTCACGGTGAACGCCATCGCCGTCCGGGCTCCCACGGGCGAGGTGCACGACCCGTTCGGCGGGATCCAGGACCTCATGCGGGGCCTCCTACGCACCCCCCGATCGCCCGAGCAGGCCTTCTCCGACGACCCGCTCCGCATGCTGCGGGCCTGCAGGTTCGCTTCGGTGCTGACCGAGGGGCCGCGGTCCTTCTTCGTGTCCGACGAGGTCGTCCAGGCGACGGTGGCGATGGCAGACCGGCTCGCCATCGTCTCCCGCGAACGGGTTCGCGACGAGCTGAGCAAGCTCCTCGTGGGAGCCAAGCCCTCGATCGGACTCGAGATCATGGTGGCCACGGGCCTGCACCAGCACGTGATCGCGGAGCTGGGCGAGCTCGCCATGGAGCAGGACCCGATCCACAGGCACAAGGACGTCCTCCGCCACACGTTCGCCGTGGTGGACAAGGTGCCGCCCGACCTCGTCTGCCGCCTCGGGGCACTGCTCCACGACATCGGGAAGCCGGCCACGCGCGCGTTCGGACCCGACGGCGTCACCTTCCACCACCACGAGGTGGTGGGAGCGCAGATGGCCGAGCGGATCCTGCGTGACCTGCGATACCCGGTTTCCGTGATCGCCGACGTGCGCCAGCTCGTCTACCTGCACCTGCGGTTCCACACCTACGCGATGGGCTGGACGGACTCCGCCGTCCGCCGCTACGTGAGGGACGCCGGCCCGCTCCTCCAGGAGCTGAACGCCCTCGTCCGGGCGGACTGCACGACGCGGAACAAGGTCAAGGCCAGGAAGCTCCAGGCGCGGATGGACGAGCTCGAGGAGAGGATCGCCGACCTGGCCGAGCGCGAGGAGCTGTCCCGGATCCGGCCCGCGCTGGACGGCTACGACGTCATGGCCCTCTTCGACCTGCGTCCGTCCCGTGAGGTCGGCGACGCGCTCGACCACCTCCTCGAACGGCGCCTGCAGGACGGCCCGACCGACCGGTGGGAGACCTACGAGGAGCTGGAGCGCTGGGGGAGGGAGCGGGGGCTCGTGCCGGCCCGGACCGCGGAGGAGGCGGCGGCCCTCGCCGACCAGACGCGCCCGGCGCCCGAGGAGCCTCAGTCGTAGGGGACCGCCTGGAACCCCGGCCGGACCTTGGCCACCTCCTGCAGGCGGCTCGGGTAGGCGACCGTCGCCGGGTCCCCGTCGGACACGAAACGCCGCCCCGGCTCGGCGTCGAGCCAGTCGATCCACTTCCGGAACTCGTAGGACTGCACCCTCATCACATGCCACGGGTCGTAGCGGGCGTGGTGCGGCGGGTGGTAGGGCATGTCGCCCACCAGGAAGACGGCGTCGTGCCAGTAGCGCGTCCCCTCCCACTGACCGGTGACGGCGACGGACTTGTCCGGTGGCCAGAGTCCGAACGGCAGGGCCAGGGTGGCCATCCGGTAACCGGGGATCCGTTCCTGGACGGCGGCCTGGGCCCGCGCCAGGGACTCCCTGACCCCGTCCGGATCCAGCTTCGAGAGGTCGTCGTGGTTGAAGGAGTGGTTGCCCAGCTCGTAGCCGTTGTCGACCAGGTAACGCAGCTTCCGGTCTATCTGATCCCGCTCGCGGAACGGGACCGGCCAGTAGATGTAGAAGGCGGCGGTCGCGCGCCACTCGGGTTTGTCCTTCGCGAACGCCTCGAGGATCCCGACGACCGAGTCGGGGTGAGGTCTCCCGTCCGACCCGAACCACAGATGGCTCCGGAACGAGTCGTCGAGGGTGAAGACGACCGGGGTGCGCCCCGCGGCGACAGGGAACTCGCCGCGTGCGAACTCGGCCGCGGTGACCGGCCGGTACCCCCGGTCGTACAGCTCCTGCAGCTGGCGGCGGAAGGTCGCCCGGGAGGTCCCCCAGCGGTCGTCCGTCTCCGCCACGTCGTGCCACTCGAGGACGGGGATGCGGCCCAACTCGTTGGCGCCGAGACGGGCGAGCTCCCTCACGGACGGGGTGGGGC
>DATLFR010000168.1 GCA_035540895.1 Actinomycetota bacterium
GGGCTCCACCACGCGGAGTCCCAGCTCGAGCGCGGCTTCCTTCACCGGGGAGGGCAGCGTCTCCCGGCCCCTCCCCCGAGGCCGGTCAGGCTGGGTGTACACGGCTGGCACCTCGAACGCCTCGGCGACGGCGCGGAGCGACGGGACCGAGGCGTGGGGGGTCCCCATGTAGACGACCCGCATCTACATGCGGGGAGCCGCGCCCGGGACGGTTCCCCCGCCCCCGAGGGCCCGTTCCCGCAGGATGCGCATCGCCTCCCGGCGCACCTCGCGGTCGAGGCGGTCGATGAAGAGCACCCCGTCGAGGTGGTCGACCTCGTGCTGGATCACACGCGCCTCGAGCTCCGACACCTCCGCGTCCAGTGGACGCCCATCCGCGTCGAGTCCCCTCACGCGGATCGTCAGGGCGCGCTCGACCGGGAAGGCGATGCCGGGGATCGAGAGGCAACCCTCCTCGTCGGTCTGGGACCCCTCACGCTCGTATATCTCCGGGTCGACGAGTGCGTGCAGACCGTCCCCTATGTCGTAGACCAGCACCCGCCGCTGGACCCCCACCTGCGGCGCAGCGAGGCCGATGCCGTACCCCACGTCCTCCATGGTCTCCGCCATGTCCGCGATCAGCTTCCGGACGTCGTCGTCGACCGAGCCCACACGCTGGGTCGGCTCGCGCAGGACCGGATCGGGGAAGTAGCGCATAGGGAGGACGGCCATGACGCGTCAAGGGTACCGGCCGCGCGCGCGGGCCGCGGCTACAGGACGTCGACCGGGTCGACGTCCACCCGGGCGGTCGCGTGTGAGGCGACGAACTCCCGCAGCGGCTCGATGAGCGGATCGAGCTCGGGGGCGCGCACGAGCGAGGACATGCGGCCGCCCGGGCGCGGGATCGATCCGACGAGGAGACCTCCCCCGGACGAGGCGGCGGCGGCCAGCGCGTCCACGTGTGCCGCCTCGACGTCGGCCGCGACCACGACCCCGTACGGCGGGTAGGCGGCCTGCTCCCTCAGGGGCAGCTCGCGTTCGGCGAAGTGCCGGTACGAGCGACGCGTGAACGCCTGCACGGCGTGGTGCTCGGCCTCCCGGGTCTGTACGAGCATCCGTCCGCCCGGCCCGACCAGACCAGCGAGCCCCTCTAGTGCGCCTAGCGTGCGTTCGGCCGCCCGGAAGTCCGGCCGCCCCAGGAGCTGATCCAGGTCGGCGGCGACGACAGCGCCGAGATCGGCCGAGCGGACCGCGCCCACCGCGGCGAACGTCCCTACGACGACGGCCGGCCGCGGCCGCTTCTTCGGCAGCGCGGTGTCCGCGTCCACCTTCAGCACCGGGGCGCCGAGGTCGTGGGAGCCGAGGGAGTCGGCGAGCCGGTCGCTCCCCCACCCGGCCGCGTCGAGGCGCTCACCCTGACAGGAGGCGCATCGGTCGGGTATCCGCTGATCGCGCCCGCACCCCCGGCACCGCAGCCGGTCGGACATCACCACCAGACCGACCCGGCAGTCCGGACACCTCGGGTACCAGCCGCAGTCGCGGCATCGGACCCGCAGCGCGGACCCCCGACGCGTGATCACGACCAGGGCGTCGCGGCCCGATGCGATCGCCGAACGGACCGTGTCCAGCAATCGCGGGGTGACCGGATCGGACCGCAGCCCAACCACCTCTGGACGGACCGTCCGGTACGCCGACCGGGCCACCTGGAGATGGCGGACCCCCGGGTCCGCCCAGAGCTCGAGGGGGGGAGCCGGGGAAGAGGCCACGAACGCCGCACCCGCCTGGTCCGCCCGCATCCGGGCGGCGCGCAGGGCGTGGAGACGCGGGGTCCGCTCCTCCTTCAACGTGCGCTCGTGGGCTCCGCACACCCAGACGAGGGCGAGGTCGGGGACGGGGGCGAGGATCCCCGCTCGGCTCACGCACACGACCCGAGCGGCCCCCTCCCGGGCGGCCGCCCAGGCGGCCGCGCGCTGGCCGGGCCTGCTGTCGCCGTGCAGGGCGACGCCCCCGAGCGCGCGGGCCATCTCCTCGACCCGGGCTGGATGCGGCGCAACGACGAGCACACCTCCCCGGACCCGCGTCGCGGCGTACGAGACCGCCTCCTCCTCGGCCGCTGGAGAGGGTGCGACGAGCAGCGCTTCGTGCCGGGGCTCTTCCCACGGGCCGCGCTCCTCCTCGAGCCACGGTGGGCGGTCCGACGCGACCGGGGCGCCGCGGACGGGAGGGTCGCTGTCCTTCGGCGCCGAGTACCTACCCGGCACCCCGTGGTGCAGTACCTGTCCTACCGTCGCGAGGTAGCGCCGGGCGATCGTCCGCGCCACGGCGATCTCGTCCGAGGTGTACAGGGGCTGCTCGGAGACGAGCGCCGAGAGGGGTTTGGTGGTCGCGACCTCGGGGGCGTCGACGAGCTCGGTGACGAACGCCCGGACCCGTCGGCCGTGCAACGGCACCCGGACGACGCTGCCCACGGCGACGCGGCCGATGAACCTCGCGGGGATCTCGTAGTCGAAGGGGCGGTCGAGCGCCCAGACCGGGGAGTCGACGGCTACGCGGCAGAACCGCGCCGTCACCCGGCTACAGCGACTCCACGGCGCGCTTGAACTCGTCGAGCCGCCGTGTCCGCTCCCACGTGAAGTCCTTCTCCGTGCGGCCGAAGTGTCCGTACGCGGCCGTGTTGCGGTAGATCGGCCGACGGAGGTCGAGGTCGCGGATGATCGCCGCGGGGCGGAGGTCGAAGAAGTCGCGGACGAGGTTGGTGAGCGCCTCCGGGTCGACCTGCGACGTGGCGAACGTGTCGACCGTGAGGGACAGCGGGTGCGCCGTCCCGATCGCGTACGCGAGCTCCACCTCGCACCGGGAGGCCGCCCCGGACGCCACGACGTGCTTGGCGACGTCGCGCGCCGCGTAGGCGCCCGTGCGGTCGACCTTCGTCGGGTCCTTGCCGGAGAAGCACCCACCGCCGTGCCGTCCCATCCCGCCGTACGTGTCGACGATCACCTTCCGGCCGGTGAGTCCGGTGTCGGCCTGCGGACCCCCGATCACGAAGCGCCCGGTCGGGTTCACGAAGACGCGCACGTCGTCGTTCCACAGCTCGTCCGGCACGGTCGGCTTGATGACGTGCTCGATGAGGTCCGGGGTGAGCAGGGAGTCGATATCGACATCGGGGGCGTGCTGGGCCGAGATCAGGACGGTGTCCAGGGAGACGGGCCGCCACCCCTCGTAGGCGATCGTGACCTGCGTCTTCCCGTCGGGGCGCAGGTAGGGCAGGACACCGGCCTTGCGAACGTCGGCCAGCCTCTGGGCCAGCCGGTGCGCCAGCCAGATCGGCGTGGGCATCAGCTCGGTGTCGAGGCCCTCGTCGCAGGCGTACCCGAACATCATCCCCTGGTCTCCCGCGCCGAGCTCGTCCAGCTCGTCGTCGGACCCCTCCTTGCGCGTCTCCAAGGCCTCGCTCACGCCCTGCTCGATGTCGCGCGACTGCTCCTGGATCGCGACGGTCACACCGGACGTCTCTCCGTCGAAGCCGTACTTCGCGCGCGTGTACCCGACCTCGCTGATCGTCCGGCGCACGATCTTCGGGATGTCGACGTAGGTCGAGGTGGAGATCTCGCCGGCGATCACGCAGAACCCGGTCGTCACGAGCGTCTCGCAGGCCACCCGCCCGAATGGGTCGCTCTCCAGGATCGCGTCCAGGATGGCGTCGGAGATCTGGTCGGCGAGCTTGTCCGGGTGGCCCTCCGTGACGGATTCGGACGTGAACACCCAGCGATGAGACATGGCGCGGCCTCCGATCAGTGGTTGGGGGACCCCTCAGTCTAACCCTCGGCGGGGTCGCCGAGTTGGAGCAGGACCCGGTCCCAGATGCGCGTCGCCAGCTGCTCCTTGCGCATGCGGGGAAGGGGCTCGGCTCCCGCCTCGGTGACGAGGGCCGCGTCGTTCGTCTCGCTGTCGAAGCCCGTTCCGGGCCGTCCGACGAGGTTGGCGATGATCAGGTCGGCTCGCTTGCGGGACAGCTTCTCGCGGGCCCGCGCGACGGGGTCGTCGGTCTCGGCCGCGAACAGGACGAGCAGCTGGGCGCCCTTCTTGCGTCCGAGCTCGGAGGCGATATCCGGCGTCGGCTCGAGCTCGAGCCGGTCGGACAGCCCATCCTTGGGCAGCTTGTGGTCCGATGTGGCGACCGGACGCTGGTCGGCGACCGCGGCCGCCTTGACCACGACGTCGACCTCGTCGAACCGGGACAGGCACTCGTCCAACATCTGCTGCGCCGTCGTGACGCGCACGACATCCGTTCCGGGGGGCGGGGCGAGGGCGGACGGGCCCGTCACCAGGGTCACGTGCGCTCCGCGGCGTACGGCGTCCGCGGCCAGGGCGTACCCCATCCGGCCGCTCGAGTGGTTCGAGATGTACCGGACGGGGTCGAGCGGCTCCCGGGTCGGACCGGCCGTCACGAGGACGCGGAGCCCGTCCATATCGCGTGGACCGCAGGCGGCCACGACGGCTGCGACCACGGCCTCCGGGTCCGCCAGGCGGCCGACGCCGTGGTCCCCCGAAGCGAGGTCGCCCGTGTCCGGACCCACGAGGGTCACGCCGTCTGCCACGAGGCGGTCCACGTTGCGCCGGACCGCAGGGTGCTCCCACATCTCCGTGTGCATCGCGGGCGCCAGGACGACGGGAGCCCGGCACATGAGGTAGGTGGCCGAGACCGGTTCGTCGGCGGCGCCGGAGGCGAGGCGTTCCAGGGTGGTGGCCGTGGCGCCGCCCACCACGAGAACCTCCGCCCACCGCCCGAGCTCAACGTGCGCGACCCGTTCCGCCTCGGTGAACAGGTCGGTGAGCACGGGGGAGCCGCTGACGGCGGCGAAGGTCGCCGGAGCGACGAACCGGGTGGCGCCGGGGGTCATCGCGACCCGGACCTCGGCTCCCAGCTTCGAGAGGCGACGGACGACCTCGACCAGCTTGTAGCAGGCGATGGACCCACAGACCCCGACCGTGACCCGGCGTCCGCTAAGCATGGCGGCCTCTCGGTAGGACGACCCTCCCGACCGGCGCGGGGGGTTACTTGATGGTCTCTTCGGCCTCCGGTGGCCGCTCCCAGCCGACCCGGTCGGTCACGATCTCCTGGAACGAGACCGAGAGCGGCTTCATGCCGTGCACCGACGTGTCCAGGAGCGGCGGCAGCGGCTTCTCCACGGCACCCGCGCCCAGCGTCGCGTAGTAGTCGGTGATCTGACGAGCGCGCCTGGCCGAGAGGACGACCATCGTGTACTGGTTGTCCACCCGGTCGAGCAGATGCTCGATCTTCGGTTCGATCATGGGGTTGCTCCTCGGTCGGAGATCGGCGCGCGCGCGCCGGCTACGCGTCCAGTATAGCTTCGAGCCGGTCGACCGCGGCCGACACCTCGTCGTTCAGCACGGTGTGGTCGAAACGGTCGCGGTAGCCGAGCTCGGTCCGGGCGGCTTCCAGTCGCGCGGCGATCTGCTCGGGGGTGTCCGTGGCTCGGCCTCTAAGCCTCCGTTCGAGGTCGGACACGGTGGGCGGCTCCACGAAGACGGTGAGCGCATGTGGGAAGAGCTCCTTTATCGACATGGCGCCCCGGACGTCTATCTCCAGGATCACGTCCCGGCCGTCGCCGGCCGCGCGCTCGATCTCGGACCAGGGGGTTCCGTACCGTGCTCCGCGGTACTCCTCCCACTCGACGAACGCGTCCTCGTCGATAGCGGTCCGGAACCGCTCCTCGGTCACGAAGCGGTAGTGGACGCCGTCCTGCTCGCCGGGCCGCATCGCACGCGTCGTCCACGACACGGACATCCCGAGCTCCGGACGACGGCGACGCAGCTCGGCGATGACGGTGCCCTTCCCGACCCCGGAGGGGCCGGACACCACGATCAGGCGACCGTGGCCGGCTACTTCCCGAACCGCTCCCTGAGCGCGGTGCGCTGCTTCTCGCCCAGGCCGCGCAGACGGCGCGTCGTCGAGATCCCGAGCTCCTCCATGACCTTCTGCGCGCGCACCTTCCCCACCCCGGGAAGAGCCTCGAGCATCGCCGAGACCTTCATCTTCCCGACGATCTCGTCGTTGTCCGAGTCCCGGAGCACCTCGGTGAGCCCCATCGAGCCGTTCTTGAGCTTCGCCTTGATCTCCGCGCGACGGCGGCGTGCTTCCGCGGCCTTCTCCAGAGCGGCCTTGCGTTGCTCTTCGGACAGAGGTGGAAGCGGCATGAGCGATCCTCCTTGTAGGCCCGACGCCCCCCGTGGAACCGCGTGCAGTATAGCGTTCGCCCCTTTGGGTGCCAACGGCGCGATCGGCCGCTACATCGCCCATCCCTACCTCACGAGATGACGGCTGCCGGGCGAGGTCGGCTCGTCTCCGGACGCGCAGAGCGGACATGTCTCGGGGGCCCAGGAGTGAGCATCGACCCTGGCGAGCCACTCGAAGGGGACCCCGAACGAGGCGTCGGACGAACGGTCCACTATCGCGCCGACCGCGACCACCTCGGCGCCCGCCTCCTTGGCGAGATCGATGGCCTCGCGGGGGGACCGTCCCGTCGTCACCACGTCCTCGACCACGACGACTCGGTCGCCCGGATCGAGGGCGAAGCCGCGCCTCAGGGCGAGGGCGCCGTCGACGCGTTCGGCGAACAAGGCGCGGACGCCCAGGAAGCGGGCCGTCTCGTGCGCGATGATCACCCCGCCCATCGCGGGCCCGAGGACGACGGACGGCTCGTGCTCGGCCAACCGGGTCCCGAGCTCGTGTCCGAGCCGCTCGGAGATGCCCGGGTGCTGCAGCACGAGCGCGCATTGCAGGTAGGTGTCTGAATGCAGTCCGGACGAGAGCTTGAAGTGACCGGTCCGGATCGCGTCGGATCTCTCGAACGCGCTCAGTACCTCGGCTTGGTTCACGGGTCCTCCATGAGGTCGGCCTCCTCGGCCTCGGCTATCGGCACGGACACGACCTCGTGCGCGCGTCTCCCTTCCCGGCTCGCCTCTGCCTCCCGCACCTCTTCGATGAGTGCGCGCGCGGCGGCCACCCGGTCGGCGGCCTTCAGGATCGGGCGTCCGACCACGATCAGGTCGGCCCCGCCGATCACCGCCTCGGCCGGCGTCAGCGCCCGGCGGTGATCGTCCATCCCCGTCCCGGCCGGCCGGACGCCCGGCGTGCAGAGCAGCAGGTGCGGCAGGGCGCTGCGCACGACGTCGAGCTCCCGCGGGGACAGCACCAGCCCGCCGGCTCCCTCCTCCGCGGCCATCCGGCCGATCCGCATCGCGTGCTGGCGGACGCCGCCGACCACTCCCACCTCGGCCAGGAACGCGTCATCGAAGCTCGTGAGCGCGCTCACCACGAGCAGCTGCGGGCCCCCCTGCTCCCGGGACGCCTCGACCGCCGCCCGGACCATCTCCCTGCCCCCGAACCCGTGGATCGTGATGAAGGACGCACCGCGCTTGCCCGCCTCGCGCACGGCGGCCGCCGCGGTGTTGGGTATGTCGTTCACCTTCAGGTCCAGGAAGACCTGGGCTCCCGACTCGAGCACGACATCGACCGTCCTCGGACCCTCGGCGCAGAAGAGCTCCAGGCCGACCTTGAAGACGGGCACGATCGGCGACAGCTCCCGGACGACCGCCCGCGCCTCGTCGAGCGTGGGGACGTCGAGGGCTACGCAGACGCCGGGCTCGAGGACGCTCATGGCAGCCTGAGCATCGTCCTGAGCGCGTTCACGTCTCGGATCTGCTTGCGCTGCAGGTACGAACGCAGCTCGCCGATGATGCGGCGCATCGCGGCCGGCTCCACGAAGTTCGCGGTGCCGATGGCGACGGCGCTGGCGCCCGCGAGCATGAACTCGGCGACGTCGGCGCCGGTCCGGATGCCCCCCTGTCCGATCAGTGGTACGTCCGGGAACGCCTGGGAGACCTGGAAGACGCAGCGGATGGCGATCGGTTTGACGGCGGGTCCGGAGAGGCCTCCCGTGAGGGTGGACAGCTTCGGTTTGAACTCCTCCACGTCGATGGCCATGCCCAGCGTCGTGTTCATGACCGAGAGCCCGTAGGTGCCGGCGTCGATGGCGGCTCGGGCGATCGCGACGATGTCGGTGACGTCCGGGGAGAGCTTCGTGAACACCGGCTGCGTCGCCACTCGCTTCACCCCGCGGATCACCGCGGCGGTGGTCTCCTCGCGCGACGAGAACATCCTGGACCGGTCCTCGAGGTTCGGACACGAGATGTTGACCTCGATGCCCACGATCCCCGGGGCCCCCCTCAGCCGCTCGGCCACGCGTATGAACTCCTCCACCGTGTTCCCGACGATGGAGGCGAAGACGGGAACCCGGTGCTTCACGAGCCACGGGAGCTCCCGCTCGGCGAACGCCTCCACGCCCGGGTTCTGGAGTCCGATCGCGTTGAGCATCCCCGATGGGGTCTCGGCTCCCCGGGGCGGGGGGTGACCCGGCCAGGGACGGACCGAGAGGCTCTTCACGATGATCCCGCCGAGCTCGGAGAGGTCGACGTACGGCTCGAACTCCCTCCCGTAGTGGTAGCACCCGGACGCGGCCAGGCACGGGTTCGGGAGGCGGATCCCCTCCCCCAGGTCCACGGCCAGCTTCGGCTCGAGCCCAGCCGGGACGGACATCTCCGAGACCGGCCTCATCCGTGGGTCCCCGCCTTCGTGGCGCCCACCATGTCCCAGGCGACCCTCGATCCGCTGAAGACCGGACCCTCCGTGCAGCAGCGCACCCAGGCCCACCCTTGATCGGCGCCGTCGCGTGGATCGAGGCGGACCGGGACGGCGCAGACGAGGCACGCGCCGAACCCGCACGCCATGACCTCTTCCCACGCGACCTGGCTCGGGAGCCGCAGCTGGCGGGCGGCCAGCGCGACCGCGCGCAGCATGGGGGTCGGCCCGCACGCGTAGACGACGCGGCTCCCGGTCTGCGCGACGACATCGGGCAGGACGTCGGTCACGACCCCCTCGTGCCCCGCCGAGCCGTCGTCGGTCGTGAAGTGGACGGTCAGCGCCACCCGCTTCGCCTCGATGGGACGGAGGAGGTGGTCCTGCGTGCGGCCGCCGATGATGAAGTGGACGGTGTTGCCGTGGTCGCGGAGCTCCTGGGCGAGGAAGAGCAGCGGCGCCGACCCGATCCCGCCGCCGACCAGGAGACACGTGGTCGGCTCCTTCGGCAGCCGGAACGGACGCCCGAGGGGGCCGAGGACGTCCAACGGGGTGTGGGGCCGGGCCCGGGAGAGGAGCTCGGTCCCCCGGCCGCGGACGTCGAAGACGATCTCGATCGTCCCCGCCCACCCTGGACGGCGGTCCACCCGATGGATGGAGAACGGACGCCGCAGCAGCAGCGAGTTGTCCTCCGGGAGCCTGATGGCGATGAACTGTCCGGGGACGGCGTTCGAGCTGATCTCGGGGGCCACGATCGTGAGGACGTGGTAAGGGTCCCCGAGCCGCTTGTAGTCGAAGACCTCGGCCTGTCCGGACCAGACCATCAGGCGCCCTCCGCGTCGTTCGTACCGGGAGCGTCCGAGCCGGGGGCGTCCGAACCTATCAACCGGTGGTAGTCCTGGAGCGGCGCGACGGTGATTCCGCCCATCTGCGACTCGATGCCCTGGACCGCGGCCTGCGCGCCGGACATCGTCGTGATGCAAGGCACGCCGTGGACGACCGCCGCGGTCCGGATCTGGTACCCGTCCGCCCGGGGACCGCGCCCCATCGGGGTGTTGACGATCAGGTCCACCTTGCCCGAGGCGACGAGGTCGACCACGTCCGGCTTGCTCTCGCCGATCTTCGCCACCGCCTGCGCCGGGACCCCGTTGCGCCTGAGGATCTCGGCCGTCCCGGAGGTGGAGAAGATCTCGAACCCGAGCTGGGTCAAGCGCTTCGCCGGGAAGATGACCGCCCTCTTGTCCTTGTTGCGCACCGACAGGAAGATGGAGCCCGAGTTCGGCAGCTTGATCCCGGCTCCCGCCTCCGCCTTCGCGAAGGCCCGTCCGAACTCCGGGTCGATGCCCATGACCTCGCCGGTGGACCGCATCTCCGGGCCGAGCAGCGTGTCGGTGCCTGGGAAACGCGAGAACGGGAGCACGGCCTCCTTCACGGCGGTGTACGGAAGGTCCTGGATCCACGGGGTCGGGTGCAGGAGCCCGCGCTCCCGGAGCTCGGCGAGCGTCAGCCCGGTCATGACCCAGGTGGCCACCTTGGCCAGCGGGACGCCCAGGACCTTCGAGCAGAACGGCACGGTCCGCGACGCCCTGGGGTTCGCCTCGATCACGTAGACCACCCCGTCGCGCACGGCGAACTGGACGTTGATGAGACCCCGCACGCCCAGCGCGTGGGCTATCGCTTTCGTGTGGTCGACGACGGTCCGGATGTCGTCGTTGCCCAGCGTGTGCGGCGGGATCACGCACGCGGAGTCGCCGGAGTGGATCCCCGCCTCCTCGATGTGCTCGAGGATCCCCCCGACGAGCAGCTCCTGTCCGTCGTAGATCGCGTCCACGTCGATCTCGACGGCGTCCTCGAGGAACTTGTCGACGAGGATGGGAGCTCCCGGCTCCACGCGCGCGGCGGTGGCGATGTACCGGTCGAGCATCTCGTCGGTGTAGACGATCTCCATGGCCCGGCCGCCCAGGACGTACGAGGGCCGGACGAGCACCGGATACCCGATGCGACGCGAGATCTCGAGCGCCTCCGCGGAGGACGTGGCTGTCCCGTACGGCGGATGGGGGATCCCCAGCTTCTCCAGGAGCGCGCCGAAGCGGCCCCGGTCCTCGGCCGTGTCGATCGCGTCCGGCTGGGTGCCCAGGATCGGGACGCCGGCCTCCTCCAAGGCGAGGGCGAGCTTCAGGGGGGTCTGACCCCCGAGCTGCAGGACCACCCCGACCGGCTGCTCGATCTCGATGATGTGCAGGACGTCCTCGAGCGTGAGCGGCTCGAAGTACAGGCGCGTGGACGTGTCGTAGTCGGTGGAGACGGTCTCGGGGTTGCAGTTGACCATGACCGAGTCGATCCCGAGGTCGGCTAGCGCGAAGGCGGCGTGCACGCAGCAGTAGTCGAACTCGATGCCCTGTCCGATCCGGTTGGGTCCGGATCCGAGGATCACGACGGACCTGCCGGGGTTCGGACGAGCCTCGGACTCCTCCTCGTAGGTCGAGTAGTAGTACGGCGTGTACGCCTCGAACTCGGCCGCGCAGGTGTCGACCACCTTGTAGGCGGGACGGCGTGTCCGCTGCGCCCGGACGTCCGCCTCGCTCCCACCCGTCAGGTACGCGAGCTGGGCGTCGGAGAACCCGAGCGGCTTGGCCTCGTCGACGGACATGGCGCCCGACTCGATCTTGGTGCGGGCCTCGACGATCGAGAGCATCTGGTCGAGGAACCACGGGTCGATCCGGCTCGCCTCGTGCACCTGCTCGACCGATGCGCCTGCGCGGAGGGCCGCCTCGACCGCGAACAGCCGCTCGGTCCCCGGCGGCCGGCACAGGTCGAGCAGCTCGTCCACGTCCGTGGGCAGCTCCGCCTCGGCCGGGTCGGCGTTCAGCCCGGCGCGCCCGGTCTCGAGCGACCTGATGCCCTTCTGCAGGGCCTCCGGGAAGGTGCGCCCGATCGCCATCGCCTCGCCGATCGACTTCATCTTGGTCGTCAGGACGGGGTCGGTACCCGGGAACTTCTCGAACGCGAAGCGGGGGATCTTGACGACGACGTAATCGATGGTCGGCTCGAACGAGGCCGGGGTCTGCCGGGTGATGTCGTTGGGGATCTCCTCCAGCAGGTACCCCGCGGCGAGCTTCGCCGCGATCTTCGCGATCGGGAAACCCGTCGCCTTCGACGCGAGCGCGGAAGACCGGGAGACGCGGGGGTTCATCTCGATGACGATCATCCGTCCGGTGGCCGGGTCGACGGCGAACTGGATGTTGGACCCGCCCGTCTCCACGCCGATCTCGCGGATGCACCTCATCGCCGCGTCCCTCATCCGCTGGTACTCGCGGTCGGTCAGGGTCTGGGCGGGCGCGACGGTGATCGAGTCGCCGGTGTGGACCCCCATCGGGTCGAGGTTCTCGATCGAGCAGATGATGACGACGTTGTCGGCCAGGTCGCGCATCACCTCGAGCTCGTACTCCTTCCACCCGAGCAGCGACTCTTCGATCAACACCTCGTGCACGGGTGAGAACTCGAACCCCTCGGTGACGATCCGGTCGAGCTCGTCGGGATCGTTCGCGACGCCCGACCCGGCACCCCCGAGGATGAACGAGGGCCGGACCACGACCGGGTACCCGATGGCCCCGGCGATGTTGCGGGCCTCCGCGAGGGTGTACGCGTACCCGGACCGCGCGCACTCGAGGCCGATCCGCTGCATCGCCTCCTTGAACAGCTGGCGGTCCTCCGCCTTGCGGATCGCCTCGAGCTTCGCGCCTATGAGCTCCACCCCGTAGCGCTCCAGCACCCCCGACTCGGCCAGGGAGACCGCGGTGTTGAGGGCCGTCTGGCCCCCGAGGGTCGGGAGGAGCGCGTCCGGTCGTTCCTTCTCGATGATCGCCTCGACGACCTCGGGCAGGATCGGCTCGATGTAGGTGCGGTCGGCGAACTCGGGATCGGTCATGATCGTCGCCGGGTTGGAGTTCACGAGGATCACCCGGAACCCGTCCTCGCGCAGGACCTTGCAGGCCTGCGTACCCGAGTAGTCGAACTCCGCGGCCTGACCGATCACGATCGGACCGGCCCCGACGATCAGGATCGTCTCTATGTCGTCGCGGCGCGGCACCTAGGACACCAGCGCCGCGGCGGCGCCCATCCCGACGAGTATGAGGACCGCACCTGCACCGGCGAGAGCCATGTTCGTCTGGGCGAGCCCGGACCAGATCAGCAGCACCCCCGCGATGGCGAAGACCACGAAGGCGAGCAGCGCGGTCGCGGCGCCGCTGCCTCCTCCCAACCTCTGGAACGGGTACGAGGTCCGTCTGGGAGCCTCGCCCCAGGCCTCCTGGAGGCCGGGGATCTCCGACTCCTCCGGCCTGCCGTCTCGGCCCAGCTGCCGGAGCTCGCTCTCCGAGAAGACGACCAGCTGCCCGTCGTCCATCCGCAGCTCCCAGAGGGCGCCGAGGTGCGACTCCCAGGGGACGTTCAGCCGCCGCACGAGCAGCCCATCCTGCTCCAGATAGGCCTCCCGGTCCCCGGCCGCCGGGCGTTCGAGTGCCACCACGCGCGCTCTCCTACCGACCTGCATCTGTCCTCCCAGCTATCAGCTCGACGAACTCGGCGAACAGGTACCGCGAGTCGTGCGGTCCCGGCGCGGCTTCCGGATGGTACTGGACCGAGTAGGCCGGTATCTCCAGGGCCCGCACCCCCTCCAACGTCCCGTCGTTGAGGTCGAAATGGGTCAGCGCGACGTCTCCGTACCGCGACCTCCAGACCCAGTCGTCCGCCTTCGAGCGGGCGAGCACCTGCCACGCCTCCCCGCCCTCGGTCGGGTCCAACCCGGTCTTCACCGCGAAACCGTGGTTGTGGGAGGTGATCTCGACGCGACCCGTGACGAGCGACTTCACCGGGTGGTTGGCCCCGCGGTGTCCGAACTTCAGCTTGTACGTGGTCGCGCCCAGCGCGGTGCCCAGGAGCTGGTGGCCGAGACAGATGCCGAAGGTCGGCGTTCGGGAATCGAGGACGGCTCGGATGTTCTCTATCGCGTACGGGAGCGCTGACGGGTCGCCGGGTCCGTTGGACAGGAAGACCCCGTCCGGTCCCCACGCGAGCACCTCGGCCGCGGGGGTCGTCGCCGGGAAGACCCGGACCTCGAAGCCCAGACCGACGAGGCACCGCAGGATGTTCCGCTTCATCCCGTAGTCGATCGCCGCGACCTTCGCGCCCTGGACACGCGGGTCGGCACCCTCGATCGACGGATCGAAGAGACCGCTCGCCAGCAGCTCCCCGGCGTCGACGTCGTAGGGCTGCCGGGCCGTGACCTCGCGGACGAGGTCGCGGCCCACCAGCGGCGGCGCGCTGCGGACCCGCTCCACGAACTCGTCCTCCCCGATGTCCAGCGTGGTGACCCCACCCGTCATCGCTCCCTCGAGCCGCAGCCGCCGCGTGAGCGCCCTGGTGTCGACGCCCTCGATGGCCACGATGCCGTTCCGGACGAGGTAGTCGCGCAGCCCCTCCGTGGCGCGCCAGGACGAGGGCCGCTCCACGCCATCGCGGATGATGAACCCCGAGACCCAGGGGCGCGGTGCCTCCTCGTCCAGGGCGTTCACCCCGTAACTGCCCTGGTGCGGGTAGGTCATCGCGACGACCTGTCCGTGGTAGGACGGGTCGGTGAGCACCTCCTGGTAGCCCGTGAGGGACGTGTTGAACACGACCTCCCCGAACGTCTCCCCCTCCGCTCCCCAGGCGCGGCCTCGGAAGACGGTCCCGTCCGCGAGCGCGAGCAGCGCATCGCTCATCTGGTCACCTCCCCGTCGCGGACGGTCAGCCGTCCGCGGAGCATCGTGTGGACCACCCGGCCGACGAGCTTCCGACCGGCGAAGGGCGTGTTCCGACTCGCGGACGCGAGCGCGGCCGGGTCGACCGTCCAGACCGAGGTCGGGTCCAGGACGGTGAGGTTCGCGGGCGCTCCGGGCGCCGGGGTCCTCCCCTGCGCGTCGTCCCCGAGGATCCTCGCCGGCCCGGTGGACATCAGCTCGAGCACGCGTCCGAGTCCGCAGATCCCGGGCTCGACCAGCTCGGCCACCGCCACCCCGAGGGCGGTCTCGAGGCCGAGCATCCCGCAGGGGGCGTGGTCGAACTCGCGGTCCTTCCGGTGCGGGGCGTGCGGCGCGTGGTCGGTGGCTATCGCGTCGACCGTCCCGTCCGCCACCGCCTCCTTCAGGGCCTTCACGTGTTCGGATGACCGCAGCGGTGGTGCCACCTTGAAGGCGGGGTCGAATCCACGCAGGGCGTCGTCCGTGAGCGCGAGGTGGTGCGGCGTGACCTCGCACGTGACCGGGAGCCCGGCCGCCTTCGCCGCTCGCACCGCGGCGGCTCCCTGCGACGTGGACAGGTGCGCGATGTGCAGGCGGCTCCCGGTGAGCTTCAGGAGCGCCAGGTCGCGGAGGATGCAGATCTCCTCCGCCTCCGCGGGTATCCCGGGCAGGCCGAGGAGAGCCGAGACCTCACCCTCATGCATATGGCCCCCGCGCATCGAGGGGTCCTCGGCGTGCTCGATGAGGACGGCGTCGAACGTCCGGGCGTACTCCATGGCGCGCCGCATGAGGTGGGCGGTGGGGACGGGGTCGCCGTCGTCGGAGAAGAGACGTACGCGGGCGGAGCTGCGATGCATCTCCCCCATCGCGGCGAGGCGCTCGCCGGCCCGGCCGGCGGTGATCGCCCCGATCGGGTGGACGTCGACGAGTCCGACCTCGCGCCCGCGCCGGTGGATCATCTCGACGACCGCCGCCGAATCGGCCGGGGGATCGGTGTTCGGCATCGCGCATACGGCGGTGTACCCGCCCAGCGCCGCGGCGGCCGACCCGGTCGCGATGGTCTCGTCGTCGCCGGAGCCCGGCTCCCGCAGGTGGACGTGCAGGTCGACGAAGCCCGGTGCCACCACCGCGCCCGAGCAGTCGAGGACGTCTGCGCCGCTGGGGGTCGCGACCCCCTCTCGCAGCTCGGCTATCCGCTCGTCTTCGACGACGACGTCGAGCGTCCGGAAGTCCTCGCCCCCCTGCCAGACCGTCGCACCCTTCAGGACGATCACGACGCCACCTCCGCGGCCGGGCTCTGTCCGAGCAGGTGGTAGAGGAGCGACATCCGGACCGCCACCCCCGCCGACACCTGGTCGACGATGAGGGTGCGCCCGGACTCGGCGGCGTCCCACGAGATCTCGACACCGCGGTTCATGGGTCCGGGGTGCAGGATCACCGCGTGGTCGGGGAGGGCCTCCACGCGCCGGGAGTCGACGCCGTAGAGGGCGACGAACTCCCGCTCGGACGGGATCAGGGCCTCCATGTGCCGCTCCCTCTGGAGCCTGAGCAGGTACAGGACGTCGAGCGTCGGCAGGACGGCGTCGAGGTCGTGGGACACGTCACACCCGAGCGCGGAGACCCCGAGCGGGATCATCGTGGGTGGGCCCACGACCGTGACGGACGCTCCCATGCGCCGGAAGCCGAGCGTCACCGAACGGGCCACCCGGGAGTGCGCGATGTCTCCGACGATCCCGACGCGGAGCCCTTCGAGGGTGCCGAGCCGGCGGCGCACGGTGTACAGGTCCAGGGCGGCCTGGGTGGGGTGCTCGTGCGCGCCGTCCCCCGCGTTGATCACGGTCGCGTCCACGCTGCGGGCGAGCAGGTCGGGAGCCCCGGCGGACGGGTGGCGCAGCACGATCGCGTCGGCTCCCATCGCGAGCAGGGTCCGGGCCGTGTCGCGCAGGCTCTCCCCCTTCGCCACGCTGGAGGCCGCGGCCGCGACGTTGACCACATCCGCCGAGAGCCGTTTCGCGGCGATCTCGAACGAGACCCGGGTGCGCGTGGAGTTCTCGTAGAAGAGGTTGACCACGGTTCGGCCGCGCAGCGTGGGGACCTTCTTGATCGGACGGGCGCCGATCTCCTCGAACCCCTCGGCGTTGCGCAGCACGTCCTCGAGCTCGTCCCGCTCGAGGTCGGTGATGGAGAGCAGGTGGCGGCGCTCAGGCCGGCTCATGGATCTCCACCCCCTCCTGCCCATCCGTCTCCTCGAGCAGGACCCGGACGTCCTCGCGGCCGGAGGTCGGCAGGTTCCGCCCCACGAAGTCGGCCCTGATCGGCAGCTCGCGGTGGCCTCGGTCGACCAGGACGGCGAGCTGGACCGCGGTCGGCCGTCCGAGGTCGGTGAGGGCGTCGAGGGCGGCCCGGACGGTCCGGCCGGTGTACAGGACGTCGTCGACGAGCACGGCCACCCGTCCGGACGGGTCCGGCACGTCGGTGCTGCCGACCGGCAGCGGACCGCGGGTGGCGATGTCGTCCCGGTACAGGGTGATGTCCAGGGAGCCCAGGGGAGGGCGGACCCCCTCGATGCGCTCGATCGCTCCCGCCAGACGCGACGCGACCACCGCTCCCCGCGTCCTGATCCCGACGAGGACCACGCCGGCGGCCCCGCGGTTCCGCTCGCAGATCTCGTGGGCGATGCGCGTCACGGCCCGCCGGATGTCGTCGGGCTCCATGACGCGCGCCTTCAGGCGGGTCGCGCCGTCGACGGGAGGCGCGCTCAACGGCCCGTCCGGCTCATGAGGAGCGCCTCCCCCGGTTCGGGGCAGGCGCAGGCATGGTCGTTCATCGTGCGCTCCTTCCTCGCCTCTCTGGACGAGCCCTTAAAGGTTCGCTCTTCGGTCTCGATGCTATCAGCCCCCCGTGACAAGGTTCACCGGGGTTCGGTGACCGTGCTTGTAGGCTGACCGGGATGGAAGCTGTGCTGGGTTACATCTCTTACCAGCCGGTCCAGCGCTGGTGCATCGGGCTGGGCGACGCCTGCATCCCGCTCTCGCCGCACGGCCTCGGGACGATGCTGGGTTTCCTGCTCGGTGCGGTCCTCATGGCACGCCGGGCGAAGCCCCGCGGGATCCCGACCGAGGAGGTCTACAACGCGGTCACCTGGGGAGCGCTCGGGGCGATCCTCGGCGCCCGCGGGTTCTACGTCCTCGGGCACCTGGACAGCTTCACCTCGCTGCGCGACGTCCTCGCCATCTGGGAGGGCGGCCTGACCATGTTCGGCGGGTTCATCGGAGGGCTGGTGCTGGGCGTCGGGTACCTCTGGCGCCGGGACTACGACATCCCGACCGTCCTGGACGCGGCCGCCCCCGGTTTCGTCGTCGGGGTGGCCATCGGGCGCATGGGGGACATCGTCATCGCCGACCACCTCGGCGAGGCCACCACCTTCTTCCTGGGCTACCGGATACCGCCCGGGGCGGACCTCGCCCCCGGGTACGGCCCCCCTCTCTACGTGCCGGGAGCCGTCGTCCATCAGACCGCCCTCTACGACCTGATCGGGGTCGGGATCCTCGCCCTGGTCCTCGCGGCCGTGGCTCGGCGGCGTCCACCCGCCGGAGCGCTCTTCGCCACGTTCGCGCTCTGGTACGGGCTGCAGAGGCTGGTCATCGACTTCACGCGCAACCGGGAGATCATCGAGTCCTCGTTCTTCGGGCTGTCCGGGAGCCAGTGGGCCGGGCTCGGGTTCGCGATCGGCGGGCTCACGTGGCTCGTCCGGAGTCGTATCGCTCCCCGCCCGCTCGGTGAGCCGGCGATGGTATCCGAGGAACCCGGACCGGCCGTGGAGGAGCCGGCCTCCCAGGGGTCCGAACCGGTCCTCGCCTCCCACGCGTCGTCGCGCGGCGACGAAGAGCCCTTCGGCGCACAGGTCGGGTCCCCGGTGGTCCCACCCGAGGACCTCATCGAGCAGCCCGGGTCCCACGGGGACGTGCCCGAGG
>DATLFR010000169.1 GCA_035540895.1 Actinomycetota bacterium
CGTCCGAGCAACAGCGCCGGGTCGCCTATGGCCGGTTCCTGCACTTCTACAATCACCACAGGTCCCACGGCGCGCTCGGCTGGCACACACCCATGCACACACTCAGCCAGTGCCTCGGGGACAACGTCCCCGCTCAGCACAGCTAGCCGGCGGGCGGTCTCCTCGTCCGCCCGCGCCGGGTGCGTCTCCCCCTCCACGATCACCGCCTCCATCCCCTGCCCGACCGACGCGACGACGCGGGGGTCACGACGGACGTTGCGGTTATGGACGGTCGACTCGCCTCCGCCGTACCACAGCGCCTCGTCGAGCCACACCCCGTCGCGTGGGACAAGGTGGGGGCGGCCGTCCCGACGCGTGCTCGCCACCCAGTAGACGGGGGCAGTCTCGAGCTTGCGGCGGATGTGCGCCCATTCGAGGGTCCGGGTCGGCGCCCCGTACCCTTCCGGGAGTCGCATGAGTTCGCCGATGGGGTCCACCATCGGCAGAGCCTAGTGGGAGCCGGCGACAGGGAGTCGGCGTCGGTCCGGGGGGGCGGGCGCACGCGCGACGGGGGTGACGACGGACGGCTCCCCGGTCTCCCCGAGCTCGGCGGCGATCGCGTGGGCCTCCGCCAGCAGGGCGGCCACCATCTCGTCCGGACCCACCTCCCGGACCCGCTCCCCCTTGCGGAAGAGGGTGCCTCCGTGCTTCGAGAGGGCCAGCCCCACGTCGGCCTCCCGCGCCTCGCCCGGACCGTTCACGAGGCACCCCATGACGGCCACCTGGACGGGCGCCTTCAGTCCGGCCAGCGCCTCCTCGACCTGGGTCGCGATCGTGATGACGTCCCCCTCGACCCGGCCGCAGGTCGGGCACGCGACGATATCGGCTCCCTCTCGACGCAGCCCCAGAGCGGAGAGGATGGCCTTGCCGGTCTTCACCTCCTCGACCGGGTCGGCGGCGAGCGAGACCCGGATCGTGTCGCCGATCCCCTCGGCGAGCAGGGTCCCGATGCCGACGGCCGACTTGATGCTGCCCGCGAACTGGGTGCCGGCCTCGGTGACCCCGAGGTGCAGTGGGTGGTCCGTGCGCTCGGACAGCAGGCGATAGGCCTGGATCATCTGGTACGCGTCCGAGTGCTTCACCGAGATCTTCATGTCGGTGAACCCCTCCTCCTCGAGGAGGGCGACCTCCCACAGCGCCGACTCGACCAGCGCCTCAGGGGTGGGGCCCCCGTGCTTCGTCAGGAACTCGGAGTGCAGTGACCCGGCGTTGGCTCCCACCCGTATGGGGATCCCGCGCTCGCGGGCCGCCCGGGCCACCTCGCGGATGCGGCGGGGGTCCTTGATGTTGCCGGGGTTGAGCCGGAGTCCGTCCACCCCGTACTCGATCACCTTGAGGGCAAGATCGTGACGGAAGTGGATATCGGCGATGATCGGCACCGGACGCGCGGCCGAGGACATCAGCCACAGCAGGAGGGCTATCCCGTCGGCCGACTCGTCGTCGGGGACGGTGACCCGGACGATATCGGCGCCGGCCGTCGCGAGGGCCAGCACCTGGTCGAAGGTCGCCCGGGCGTCCGGCGTCCGCGTCGTCGTCATCGACTGGATCGAGACCGGGGCGCTTCCCCCGATCGCCACCGAACCGACGCGGATCTGCCTGGTCGAGCGTCGCTGGGGGGTCATCGAGAGCCACGCTAGCACGGGGTCCGCGCCGCGCCGGGGCGTGTGATGTGAAGGTTCAGCAGAGCCGGTCGACCGGCAGCGCGCACGTCGCGACGACCCCGGGGGCGAGGACGAAGATCTCCTCGACGTGGGTGTCGACACGACCGCAGTCGTCGCGGGACCGGAAGGTGAGCGTGTAGGGACCCGCCGTGACCTGGGCCGGGTCGAAGGTCACCGAGTAGCGATTGCGGATGCGGCGGTGCCGGCCGTCCACCGGTTGCATCTCGATCGGGCCTCCGCCGTCCACCCGCACCTCCACCAGGTTGATGTAGTTCGCGTTGGAGTCGGGCTCCCCCGCGTACCAGGGGATGTCATCGACGGTGATCTCGACGTACGTGCCCGGGCGGGCCAGGTCATGGCTCGGTCCGGGGACGAAGTTGTAGAAGATCGGCCCGAACCGGTCGGGGAGCAGACACGTGGACGGGTCGAAGCCGGGCGGCTGCGTCTGGGCGCCCGCCGGCAGTCCGAGGGCGAGGCAGGCCATCACGCAGACGGCTACCGGCAACGAACGGACCCTGTGCGATCTCATCGTCCCGGACTTCGCCGGGCACCCCGCCGTTCCTGCCGCTAGAACGGGAGCTGGGCCGGAGAAAGGATGTCCCGGAACAATAGGGACACCCCGACCAGGAGCAGCAGGGCGAACCCGACCGCCATGACCCGCCCGAGGGCGCGCTGACCGAGCGGCTTGCGCCTCAGCCTCTCTATCCCGAGGAGCAGCAGGTGTCCGCCGTCCAGCGGAGGCAGGGGGAGGAGGTTGAACAGCCCGATGAAGATGTTGATGTTCGCGAAGAACTCCATGAACATCGCGATCCGGCCCCGGGCGGCGAGGTCGGCGGCTATCCGGCCGGCACCGTAGATGCTGATCGGCCTCTCCTCCGGGCTCGGGTCGGCTCCCGGGATGAGCCCCAGGTTGCGCGGGCTGAGGGCACGCGGGGTCGCCTGGACGAACAGGCCCAGGCTCCGCCACAGCACCTGACCGGTGAGCCGGGCGGCGGCCAGGGGTCCGAGCCGGGCGCTCTCGAACTCAGGCGAGACGCCGATGACGCCGATCTCACGTCCCTCCTCAGTGGTCGGGGCCGGGGTGATCGGGAGCTGTAGCTCGCGCTCGCCGCGGACCACGGTGACGGTGAGCCGCTGTCCGGGACGGTCCCGGATGTAGTCGCGCATCGCGTCCCAGTCCTCGAACCGGTTGCCGTCCACCGCGACGATCCGGTCCCCCGGTTCGATCCCCGCCTTGAACGCGGGTGCCTGGGTGCCGTCCTCGAGCTCGGTGGCCAGCGAAGAGACCCGGAGGGTGGGTCGGTCCGGGTCGGGCAGGCCGACCACGGTGAGGATCAGCATGATGACGACGGATGCGGTGATGAAGTGGGTGACGGACCCGGCGAGAAGGACCACCGCCCTCTTCCAGTAGGAGACGGCCTGGAACGACCGGGGGTGCTCCTCTGGCGGGACGTCCTCGAACGGGGACATGCCCAGGACCTTCACGTACCCCCCCAGCGGGAGGGCCTTGATCCCGTACTCGGTCTCGGGGCGCTCCACGAGCTCGCCGTCGGGCGTCTCGACCACCTCGAGACGGCCGCCCCGCCGCGACCACAGTGTCGGACCGAACCCGATGAAGAACTGGGAGATCTTGATGCCCGACCAGCGAGCGGTCAGGTAGTGGCCGAGCTCGTGGAAGAAGATCGCGAACAGGAGGAGCACCACGAACGCGGCGACTCCCAATCCGAACGACAAGGGGGGCCTCCTGGGTCGGCGGGCGGCACAACCGTAGTACGAACGCCCGGCCGGTGCCTACTGTTCCCGGGCGCGGAGCCGGGCCCAGGCGTCGGCCCGCAGGACGTCCGCCAGCTCGATCCCCTGCTCCCCCACCCCGACCTCGGCCTGCGCGGCCTGGTCCAGCACGCGCTCGACGGTCTCGGCTATCGCGGTGAACGCGATCCGGCCGTCCAGGAAGGCACCCACCGCCTCCTCGTTCGCGGCGTTGAGCACCGCGGG
>DATLFR010000170.1 GCA_035540895.1 Actinomycetota bacterium
GTCGGACACGGGACGAGGTTCTCGTTCGTCCTGCCGTCCTCGGGGGTGAGGTCCTAGACGGGGCTGCGGGCGAGCTCGCGGCGCACCACCGGGGCGACCTCGGTCCCGAACAGCTCGATCGACCTCATCACCTGACGGTGCGGGATCGTCCCGACCGTGAACTGCAGCAGGAACCGGTCGTGTCCGAAGATCTCGTGCTGGAAGAGGATCTTCTCTACGACCTGTTGCGGGCTGCCGACGAAGTTGGCGCCGTGCAGCGTGGCGCTCGCCTCGTACTGGGGACGGGACATAGGGGGCCAACCGCGTTCGCGCCCGATCTTGTTCATGGCGGCGGACACGGCGGGGTAGGACTCGTTCATCGCTGCCTGCGAGGTCTCGGCGATGTAGCCGTGCGAGTTGATGCTCAGGCGGGGAGGCTCGTGGCCCCCGCGGCGGGCCGCCTCCGCGTGCAGCTGCGCGATCGGCTTGAACCGAGCCGGCTCCCCGCCGATGATCGCCAGAGCCATCGGCAGTCCGAGGGCTCCGGCGCGCACGGCCGATGGCGGGTTCCCGCCCACCGCGATCCAGACCGGGAGCGGGTCCTGCACCGGCCTCGGGTACACCCCGCGTCCTTCGATGGGCGACCGGTGACGTCCCGACCACGTCACGATCTCTGATCGCCGGATCTCGAGCAGCAGCTCGAGCTTCTCGGCGAACAGCTCGTCGTAGTCTGCGAGGTCGTAGCCGAAGAGCGGGAACGGCTCCACGAACGAACCTCGGCCCGCCATGATCTCGGCGCGGCCCTCCGACAGCAGGTCCAACGTCGCGAACCCTTCGAACACGCGGACGGGGTCGTCCGAGCTGATGACCGAGACCGTGCTCGTGAGCCTGACCCGGGTCGTGCGCGCTGCAACCGCGGCCAGCACGACCGCAGGAGCGGAGGCGAGGAAGTCCGAGCGGTGGTGCTCACCGACCCCGAAGACGTCCAGGCCGAGCTGGTCGGCGAGCTCGGCCTCCTCGAGCACGTTGCGCATGCGCTCGGCGGGCGCGACCGACGGGTCGCCCTGCACGAAGGTGAATACGCCCAGTTCCATGACCATGTGAACGATCTCGGGGGAGCCGGGATTCCCGGGTTCCGGTTCTCGGTCGGGCCCTCCCCAACCGCAGGAAGGTCCGGGTGAGCGCGCTCGTCACCCAGGTCGTCGTCTCGAGGCGCCCCTCCTCTCTGAGTCGAACGTGGTGTCGGGGTCGCCGACGCCGTGGGTGCCGCATGGCCTGCGCCGCAGGCCTCACCCGTCCGGCGAAAGCGGGCGTGTGCCGAGCCAAACGACCGATCCGGTGGCGAGCAGCGCGAGGCCCCCGATGACGGCGACGAACGGCAGCGTGAAGGCCAGCAGCATGCACAGCCCCAGTCCGACGCCGGCCAGCCACCGAGGCCACCGTCGCTCCGCGTCTGTCAGCGTCCACGCGGAGGCGTTCGTCAGCGCGTAGTACGTCAGAACCGCGAACGAGCTGAACCCGATGGCCTCACGCAGGTCGGCGAAGAGCGCCACGGCGCACACGACGACCGCTACGGCGAGCTCAGCGCGGTGCGGCGTTCGGTGGCGGTGGTGCACCGCGTCGAGGAACCCGGGGAGCTCCCGCCGGCGCGCCATCGAAAGCACGGTGCGACTGACGCCGGCCAGCAGGGAGAGCAGGACGCCTGCCGACGCCACCGCGGCGCCTACGCGCACCACCGGCGTCAAGACCGCCCACCGCCCCGCACCGACAGCGACGGCCAGTGGGGCGGGCGCCCCGGCGAGTCGCTCCGGTCCGACGGCGGCGAGGGCGGCCGACAGCACGACGGCGTAGACGATCACGACGACGCCCAGGGCCAGTGGGATCGCCTTGGGGATGACGGTCTGCGGCTCGCGGACCTCCTCGCCCAAGGTGGCCAGCCGGGCGTAGCCTGCGAAGGCGAAGAACAGCAGGCCTGCGGACCGCAGCACCCCCCACACGCCGTTGGGCAACTCGGCGGTGAGGTTGCCCCCGGCCGCGTGGCCGCCGAGCAGCGACGCCGCGACAGTCATAGCCAGGGTAGCGAGGACCAGCGCGACGATGATCCGGGTGAAGCGTGCGGTTCTCTCCACACCGCGGTAGTTCACGGCGGTCATGGTGACAACGGCGCCGATGCCCAGCGGGCGCGCGAGCTCTGGGTTGACGTAGGAGCCGAAGGTCAGCGCCATCGCGGTGAGGCTCGCGGTCTTGCCGACGACGAAGCCCCAGCCGGCCAGGAAGCCCCAGTAGTCACCCAGTCGTTCGCGGGCGTACACGTAGGTCCCGCCGGCCTCCGGGTACAGCGCGGCGAGCTGCGCCGACGAGGTGGCGTTGGCGTAGGCGACGGCGGCTGCAAGGGCGAGACCGACGAGCAGCCACGTGCCTGCGGCGGCTGCTGCGGGGCCCGGCGCGGCGAACACCCCGGCGCCGACCATGGCGCCGACGCCGATCACCACCGCGTCGGGGGTGGTGAGCCGTCGGGCGAGTCGCCGGTCTTCGCGACCGACGTTCAAATCAGCGAACTCCTTCCGGGCGGCCATCTTCCATAGCGCGCCGACGCGGCGTCCCGCCCCGGCCCTGCGGAACGGTTCGAAGAGAGTGCCTCTCGGCGCCCCCGGGAGGATTCGAACCTCCGACACCAGGTTTAGGAAACCTGTGCTCTATCCCCTGAGCTACGGGGGCCAGCCGCGGCTCCGAATCTACCCTGCCGGCGCCCTCGTCGTTCCTGGGACATCCGACTACCCACGCGGCGGCGGATGCATGGCATGCAGATCGCGACGGACACGGGATACGACCTCGGGCTCCCGCCGGCACTGGAGCAGGCGCGCCCGGCCTGGTTCGACGAGGTCCCCTGGCACCGGTGCCGGGACCGCGAGCTCCCCGACGACGCGATCGCGACCTTGGAGTACATGGACCTGATCGAGGGCCACGTCTGTGCGGGTTACCTGCACCTGGCGCTCGCCTCCGCAACGGTGCGGGCGACCACGGAGCGCACCGACTTCGCAGCGGGCTGGGGTGTACAGGAGAACTGGCACGGGATAGCGCTGCACCGGTTCCTGGACGAGTACCGGGGGATCCGCGTCTCCACGCGGGGGCCGTCCCAGGATGCGCGGCGGGCCCGGCTCGGGTTCGCCGAGCGTCACAGCCAGCTCGTGGCAGGGGTCGCCGGGTCCATCGCTCCGGAGCTCTACGCGGCGGTCTACGCCTGTCTGGGCTACCGCAACGAGGTGATGACGATGCGGGGGTACGGCAGCCTCAGGAGCAAGCTGAACGACCCCGATCCGCATCCCGTGCTCGACCCGCTGCTGCGCAACCTCATGCGGGACGAGGCCCACCATGCCCGCTTCTACCGCCGGATAGCGTCTGCGCACCTGGAGGCGAGTCCCCGCGCGCGTCGCGCCGCACGGTCGGCGATGGAGAGGTGGTGGGGGATAGTCGGCGAGAACTTCGCGGGTTCCGAGGGGGCCGACCGGGTCATCCTGTACCTGTTCCGGGACCGGCAGGGCCGGGATCTGGCGGACAAGATCGACGCGGAGGTGGCCACGCTGCCCGGGCTCGCGGGCGTGAAGCCGATGCGTCGCCGTCTGGAGGAGGCGCTCGGCCGAGCGGGCTTCGAAGACGGGGAGGCGGGGTAACAGGTGAGCCATGACTGCGGAGGCCCGGACGCGGAGTACCCCACGCCGGCTTGCGGCAGGACGGTTGTCCTCCAGCGAGGAGGCCGGCGTTGGCCGTTAACGAGCGCGTCGTCGACGCGCCCGTCGACCTCGTCTGGTCGGTCCTGACGGATGCGTCCACCTACCCACGGTGGGTCGTCGGCGCTCGGAGGTTCCGTTACGCCGACCCCGACTGGCCCGAGCCGGGATCGGCGTTCCATCACGAGGTAGGCGTCGGTCCACTGCGCCTGAGGGACGAGACGCGGGTCGAGTCCATCGAGCCCTCCCGGCGGATAGTGCTGTTGGCCAAGGCGCGCCCGATGGGGATGGCGCGGGTCGCGATCGAGATCGCCGGGTCCGGACACGGCACGCGCGTGCGGCTGGAGGAGCGAGGCGCGGGACCGCTCACCGCCGCGCTGTGGAACCCGGTCCTCGACCGTCTCACCTGGCTGCGGAACGTCGAGTCCCTGCGCAGGTTCGAGGGCGTCGTCCGCGACGCGGCTCCCTCCGCCTAGGCTCTAGACCGCGTCCAGCACGGGCGCGTCGGCCGAGCTTGAGAGGAGCCCGGGATGAACGACGAGCGACAGGTGTGGGAACAGGTGGGCGAGAGGTTCAGCCAGGTCGGCCGACGCCTGAAGGAGCACTACGACCGCGAGGCGGCCGAGGTTGGTGCCGCCGAGAGCCGCCAGGTGGAGGACGCGCTGCGGACGCTCGCCGACGCCGTCGGCCAGGCGTTCGACGCCGTCGGGACGGCCGTCCGCGACGAGGGGTTCCGACGCGAGGTGGCGAGCGCGGTCCAGACGCTGACCGAGGCGCTCTCCGCGACCTTCGACCAGGTGGGCGGCGAGATCCGCGAGCGCGTGGCGAACAGGCGGACGGATGACGAGCAGCAGCCCTGACCTGCTGGCGGTGGCGGTCCGGGCGGCCCGGGCCGGAGCAGAGGCGCTGATGGAGCGGTTCGGCGGTCCGGTCCGGGGGCTCGAGACGAAGTCCACCGCCACGGACCCGGTGAGCGACGCCGATCGCGCGGCCGAGGATGCCGTCCTGTCCGTCCTGCGCCGTGAGCGTCCCGACGACGGGATCGTCTCGGAGGAGGGCGGGAGCGCCGAGTCCCGGTCCGGGCTGAGGTGGGTGGTCGATCCGCTCGACGGGACCGTCAACTACCTCTACTCGATCCCGCACTGGGCGGTGAGCGTGGCCGTGGAGGACGAGGAGGACGTCCTCGTCGGCGTCGTCCTCGACCCTCTGCGTCAGGAGCTGTTCACCGCGACCAGGGGCGGAGGAGCGCAGCGCAACGGAGCCCCCATCCAGGTCTCGGACGCCGCTTCCTTGGACGGCTCCCTCATCGCCACCGGGTTCGGCTACGACCCGGTCGTCCGGATCGAGCAGGCGGACATCCTCACCCGTTTCATCGGACGCGCCCGGGATGTCCGCCGCGCCGGGACCGCCTCCCTCGACCTCGTCTGGACCGCATGCGCGCGCCTGGACGGGTACTACGAGTCGGGCCTCAAGCCGTGGGACCTGGCCGCGGGCGGGCTCATCGTGCGGGAGGCGGGGGGCCGGCTCGGACAGCTCCCGCGTCCGATCGCCAGCGACCCGGGGGTCGTCGCCTCCGCGCCCGGGATCTGGGAGGAGCTGAACGCGGCGCTGCGCGAGGCGATGGGCTAGGGGATCACCAGCATCCCGAGCTCGGCCTCGATCTGGGGGCGCGGCTTCGCCCCCATCGACACCCGCTCGAGCCGGCCGTTGCGGAACAGGCCGATCATGGGGATCGACTGCACCTGGTACCGCTGCGCGATGTCCGGCGCCTCGTCGATGTTCACCTTCACGACCTTGTAGGAGCCCTGCCTCATCGCGGCGATCTGCTCGACGATCGGGGAGACGACCCGACAGGGCTGGCACCAGGGAGCCCAGAAGTCCACGATCACCGGGACCTGGCTCTGCAGCACCTCCCGGTCGAAGCCGACCGAGCCGACGTTGCGGACCAGCGCGTCGTCGGCCTCCTCCGGCGGGGGAGGGGGGGTCTCACCCTCCGGGACGGGCCCGCTCGGACGCTCGCCGGCCCGGACCGCGTCGAGCCAAGCCTTCGCGTCCTGGACCGACTCGAGGGAGACCTGGTGCTCCATCGCGTAGGTGCGGTACGTGACCGGCACGCCGTTGCCGGACAGCACCTGTGCGGCCTGCTCGGCCGCCTGGACCGGCACGAGCTCGTCGGATGTCCCGTGCTGTATCAGCGCGGGCGGCGGGTCCGCGCTCCAGTCGTAGTCGTATCCCGGGTCGGGGGGGAGGAAGCCGCTCATGACGAGCGTGCCGGCCGGCCGCTGTCCGCGGTCGCGCCCGTACGCGAGCGCCATCGCGAGGCACCCTCCCTGTGAGAAGCCGCCGACCACCGCCTGCTCGCGTGACATCGCGTAGTCGTCGCAGGCCTTGTCGAAGACCTCCTCGATGGAGTCGAGGGAGGTCCGGATCTGGCCGGCCACGACCGACAGGGGGGAGCCGATCTGGAACCATGCGTACCCGGCCGGGCCGGAGTACTGGCCGCGCGGGAGGATGGCGGCGAACCGTCCTTCGGGGTCGAGGTGGGGGAGCAGACCCGCGAGGTCGCGTTCGTCGGCGCCGAACCCGTGGAGCAGCAGGAGGATGCGTTCAGCCCTCTGACCGAGCACCACGTGCGTCGTCAACGGCATCGACCCATCGCCTCCTCGACCCCGCTCCTCTGGAGCCCTAACCCCCAGCCGCCCTCAGCGCTTCCACGAGCTCTTCCTTCGTCATCGCCGACCTGCCCTGGATATCAGCGTCCTGCGCGCGCTGGTACAGCTCCTCCTTGGTCAGGTTCGAGAGGTCGTCGGCGGGCTGCTGGGTGAGCGTGGCGGGTGGGGCCTCGGCCTCCTCCTCCTCCCACTCCTCGTCCCAGTCGTCATCCAGCTCCTGGGCGATCTCGGCGGCGGACATCGCCTGCGTGCTCTCGGCCTCGTCCTGCCAGTCGTCGGCCTGGGCGGCCGGCTCGTCCCAGTCGGCGTCGTCGTCCTCCCAGTCCTCTCCGTAGTCCCAGTCGTCGTCCGCCGCGGGAGCCGGGTTGTCCGGGAGCGTCTCGGCCGCCATCGTGTGCTCCCCCTCCGCATAGGCGGGGACGGGCTCGGTCTGGGTGCCTGCGAGGACGGGAGCGGGGGACCCGGTCGTCCGGACCGCGGCTGCCCGCGTGGGGCGGGAGGCTCGCACGTGGTCGGCGGTCGACGCGACCGCGAGGAGGACCGCCGCCGTGCCGAGGTGCAGGAGGTTGTCGGGGTGGTTCAGCGCCAGGACGTTCGCCTCGCTCCCGAGCAGGAAGAGGCCGACGAGCCCCACCACGAGGTAGACGCCTCCCACCGCGAAGTTCATGGTCCGGGAGGCGGCGGGCCCGGACAGCGACGCTGCGAGCAGCGCGATCCCGATACCGAGGTGCACGACGTTGTGGAGGGGGTTCACCTGGAAGCCGAGCAGCGACCCGCCGACCCGGTCGACGAACCCGCCGAACCCGGTGACGACGAAGCCAGCCGCCCCCACGAGCAGGTATACGCTGCCCAGGATCGCCGCGATCCGCTGGTTCCAGCTCCGCATGATGCTCCTCCTCCAGGTCCCCCGACTAGGTACCCGGGCTCAACCCGCCGACACCTCGTCGGCCTGCGGTCCCGCCCCTCGCTCTTCCAGCGCCCGGCGGAAGTGGGCGGCGAGCTCCGTCTCGGACTCGAGCATCGCCTCGAACCACTCCCGGCGGATGACCATGAGCTCGGTCTCCCCCTTGGCCCGGGCGGTCTTCGTGTGGCGGGCGTCGGGATGCAGCAGCGACATCTCCCCGAACCATCCGTCCTCCGGGACGTCGATCACGTGCCGGTCGCCATCGATGATGGCGACCCCTCCCGAGATGACGATGTAGAGCGCCTCGGCGGGGTCCCCCGCCCGGAACACGTCCCGACCGTCGGTCCAGACGAGGTTCGCGGACGCGCCCAGCACGCGGAGCAGGCTGCGATCGTCGAGCTGGGAGAAGATCGGAACCTTCCCCAGTCGGCGGACGAGGCTGTGAGCGGCTGCGCCAGACATCGACCGCTATGCTACCGGCATGCCGATCACGGGTTTCCCGCTGCGCATCGTCCAGCTCAGCGACATCCACTGCGGCGAGGTCACCTTCGACGCGGGATTCGTCGAGCGGACCATCGAGAACGTCAACTCGATGTCGCCCGATCTGGTCGTGATAGCCGGCGATCTGACGGCGGCGGGGTACCAGTGGGAGTTCGAGGAGGCCGCCGCCTACCTCGAGCGGATCCAGGCTCCCAAGATCGTGATCCCCGGGAACCACGACTCGCGCAACGTGGGCTACATCCACTTCCAGAGGCTGTTCGGCGACCGGTTCCCCACGATGCGGATCGAGTTCGAGCCCGAGCGCGCCGAGCGGGTGCGGGCGACCGGCGTCACCGTCGTCGGTGTCGACTCGTCCGAGCCCGACCTGAACGAGGGCAAGGTCGGCCGTGAGCACTACCAATGGATACGCGAGCAGTACACGCACCCGGGCGACGTCAAGATCTTCGTGGTGCACCACCACCTGGTCTCGGTGCCCGGCGCGGGCCGCGAGCGCAACATCGTCACCGATGCCGGCGACCTGCTGGCCGAGCTGACCGCGGCCGGCGTCGACATCGTGCTCTGCGGGCATAAGCACGTCCCGTACTTCTGGGGTCTCAACGGCATGCTGATCTGCAACTCCGGGACGGTGGCGACGAAGCGGCTGCGTGGTCTCACCCCGCCGTCGTGGAACGAGCTCGAGGTGGACGCGACGACGATAAAGGTCTTCCTGCACTACTGGGACGGCCGGCGCGAGCTCTCCTGCATCCGCTCCCGGACGACGCGGGAGGTCATCCGGGAGGCCTTCATGCTGACCGAGGACTTCCTCGACTCGAACAAGATGCTCGCCCACTGACTCACTTCACGGAACCCGCGAGCAGCCCCTCCGCGAAGTACCGCTGGAACGAGAAGAAGACGATCAGCGGCACGACCATCGAGATGAACGACGCGGCCGCGATGATGTCGATGTTGCCTCCCAGGGACCGCAGCTGCTGCTGGATCGCCACCGTGATCGGGGCGCTCGCCGTGCGGGTGAACACCAGCGCGACGAGCAGGTCGTTCCATACCCAGAGGAACTGGAAGATGGCCAGGCTCGCGATGGCCGGGACCCCCAATGGCAGGATGACGCGGACGAAGATCCTTGCCTCCGAGGCGCCGTCCAGCCGCGCAGCCTCGAGGAGCTCCTTCGGGATCCCCGCGAAGAAGTTGCGCAGCAGGAAGATGGCGAACGGGAGCCCGAAGGCGACGTGGAACAGGATCGCGCCGAGGATCGACCCGAAGATCCCGATCGTTCCGTACAGACGGGCGACCGGGATCAGGGCCATCTGGAGAGGCACGACGAGCAGCCCGATGACGGCGACGAACATCCAGTCCCGCCCCGGGAACTCGATCCAAGCGAGCGCGTAGGCAGCCATCGACGCGACGAGCACGACCCCCACGGTCGACGGGACCGTGATCGCGAACGTGTTGACGAGGCTCCGCACGAAGAATCGGCTCTCGAGTATCCGCTCGAAGTTCTCGAGCGTCACCTGAGAGGGCCGGAGGATCAGGTTCCACCACCCCGACCGCGAGATCTCGGCGCGCGGTCGCAGCGCGGTGAGCAGGAGCCCGAGCGTGGGGAGCAGCCATAGGAAGCCCACCGCGGCCATCACCGTCTTCATCCCGGCGCCGCGGAGAGCCCTCCTCATCCTTGCTCCTGCCTGAACCGCTTCACGTTGAGGGCGATGACGGGTACGACGAGGACGAACAGCAGCACGGCGACGGCCGCGCCGAGCCCGAAGTTCCGGGCGCCGAACGCCTGCTGGTACATCTCGAGCGCGATCACGTTCGCCTCGTCGCGGACCACGCTCGGCGCGATCACCAGCACGATGTCGAAGACCTTCAGCACGTTGATCACCAAGGTCACCAGCACCACCCCGAGCACGGGGGCGAGCAACGGGACGGTGATCCGCCGGAAGATCTGCCATTCGCTCGCTCCGTCCACCCGCGCGGCTTCGAGCACCTCGCGCGAGATGGCGGCCAATCCCGCTCCGATCACCACCATCGCGAACCCGGCCCAGATCCAGATGTAGGCGACGATGATCGCCGGGGTGATGAGGGTCGGCCCGAGCCACTGGATCCCCTCGAAGGCCGGACGGAAGTTCGACGCCGGGAGGACGAGCTCCAGGCGGGAAGGCGAGTCGTCGAGCTCGATCGTGAAGCGGCCCCTCTCGTCGGTGAGCGCCGCGTCCAGCGCCTCGCCCGACGCGTCGCGCACCTCGACGCGCATCTCGGGCAGCCCGAGCTCCCCCGGGTCGAGCGCTCCGCGCGTCCCCCCGCCTCCCGGGGTGAAGTCCCGATAGACCACGCCGCCCACGGTCGAAGCCCCGACGGACGGGAGACCGGCCTCCCGGGCCTCCGGGGGGGTGCTGTCCGCCCCGAGGCCCACGACCCCCACGGTGAGGGGGGTGCCGGTCCGGACGGGTCCGACCAGGGCCATGGACCCGTCCCCCAGAAGCCGCACCCCCTCGCTGGGTGTCGCGCCCACGTACGGACCGGGCGGACGCAGGGCGGAGGCCGCCGCTCGGGCTCCCGCGTTGAGGAGACCGCGCTCGGGGTTCTCCTCGTAGACGAGCCTCCAGATCACTCCCCCCGCCAGCAGAGAGATCGCCATCGGCATGAAGACGGCCGTCTTGAAGGCACGTCCGTACGAGACGCGCTCGGTCAGGACCGCGAAGACGAGACCTATCGCCGTGACGAGGGCGGGCACGAACACGACCCAGATCACGTTGTTGCGGATCGCGCGCAGGATCCTCGGGTCGCTGAACATGCGCTGGTAGTTGTCCAGCCCCACGAAGCCGCGTCCGGTCGGCCCCTGGAAGCTGAATACCACGGTGGCGAAGATCGGGTAGACGACCAGGGCGCCCAGCAGGACGAGCGCGGGAAGCAGGAACAGGAGCGCCACGCCCCAGCGCCCCCTCGTCCGAGGGGCGCGCGGAGCGGGGGGCGTCGTCTCGGCGCGTACCGCCTCGACGGGCGCCTTCCCGCTCATCGCGCGTCCTCGGCCCGCTCGCTACCCGTACGCCTGAGCGGCGCGCGCCTCCAGGCGCTCAGCCGTCTGATCCACTGTGCTCGGGTCGCGGGCGAACTCCTGCAGGATCCCCCACATGCTCCCGGGCAGGTCCCCGCCCAGCTCGGACGGCACGAGGTCGGACAGGTCGAAGCGGAACGTCTCCGCCTCGGCCAGGGCGGTGGCCGTGCGGCGGATGATGGGGTCCGGGTAGGCGTTGGCGTCCACGGCCTGGTTCGGGGTGCCGAAACCTCCCTTGGCGGCCCAGATCTCGGCTGCCTCGGGGGTGGCGAGGTACTCGAGGAGCGCGCGCGCCTGCGGGTTGTCGTCCAGCATGACCACCATGTCACCCGAACCGACGACGGCCGCGGGTGACCCTCCGATCGACGGGAAGTCGAAGACGTCGTAGTCGGTCTCCGCCTCCGCCTCGACGCTGGCCACGCCGGGCACGAAATCCCCCTCGAAGACGATCGCCGCATCGGGCGGGTTCCTCCACACGGCGTCGACCGACGCCTCGAACTCCAAGGCGGTCGGGTCGTTGCGGGCGATCATGTTCCGGTCCTGGAGGATCTCCCCGAAGGTCCGCAGCGCGGCCTTGACCGAGTCGTGGGTCCAGGGGATCTCGTGGGCGACGAGCTGGTCGTACAGCTCGGGCCCGGCCGTTCGAAGGTAGATGTTCTCGAACCAGTCCGTGAGCACCCACCCCGAGCCCCCGCCGATGGCGAGCGGCGTGGTCCCGGAGTCGCGGATCGTGGTGAGGGTCCTCTTGAAGTCGTCCCACGTCTCGGGCGCCTCGACCCCCGCGTTCTCGAAGGCTCGGACGTTGTACCAGACGGTCGACTTGTTGGACGCCTTGAACCACAGGCCGTAGAGCGTGTCATCGATGGACCCGAGTTCCCGCCACGAGGGTGCCCAGTTCTCGTCGACGGTCTCGCCCACGATCTCCTCGATCGGCTTCACCGCGTTCTGGGAGACGAGGTCGCGCAGGAGGCCGGGCTGAGGGAGCACGGCCAGGTCGGGCGGGTCGTTGCCTTCGAGCCTCGTCCGGAGCACGGTGGCGATCTGGTCTCCCGTGGACGTGTAGGTGACCTGGGTGCCGGTCTCCTCGGTGAACGCGTCGAGGACCTCGCGGAACGCCTCCTGCTCCGCGGCCGTCCAGACGGCGGCGATCTCGACGGTCCCTCCGCCTCCATCCCGTCCGTCTGTCCCCGTGTCCCCGCACGCCGTGCCCACGAGCGCGAGCATCAGGGCGATCGAGAGCGGGCGTAGCAGACGCATGCGCATGAGCGACCTCCTATCGGATAGCCAGACCTGTCTGCGGGTCGAACAGGTGGAGCATCGACGTGTCCACCGCGAGATCGACCCGCGTTCCCTCCCTCACCTGCGAGCGCGGGCTGAGCCGCGCCACGATCGTCATCTCGTCCGTCGGTTGCAGCTCCTGGACCGCCACCTGGTCGGAGTCGAGCGCGAGCTCCTTCACGTCGTCGGTCACGGCCGGGCTCGCCTCGATCACGACGTGGGCGACGATCTCGGCTCCCAGCGGCTCCCTCAGCTTCGTCAAGCCGCCGATCGTCGGACGGTCACTGGACCCGATGGCGGAGTCCCCGAGATCCTCCGGGCGGATGCCGAGCACAACCTCCCGGCCCTCGTACGACCTCAGTGCGTCGAGCATGTCCCGTCTCTCGGGGTGCACGGGGAGGGTGTGTCGTCCGAAGCGGATGGTCGGCTTGCCGTCCACCGGTTCGACGCGGGCGGCGATCATGTTCATCGAAGGGCTCCCGATGAACCCGGCCACGAAGAGGTTGACCGGACGGTCGTACAGCTCCTGGGGTGGGGCGACCTGCTGGAGCTCACCGCGGCGGATCACCGCGACCCGGTCGCCCATCGTCATCGCCTCGACCTGGTCGTGGGTGACGTAGATCGTCGTCACCTTCAGCTCCTGCTGGAGGCTGGAGATCTCGGCGCGCATCTGCACGCGCAGCTTCGCGTCCAGGTTCGAGAGGGGTTCGTCCATGAGGAAGGCGGACGGCTCCCGCACTATCGCGCGGCCCATGGCGACGCGCTGGCGCTGGCCGCCGGACAGGGCACGCGGCTTGCGGTGCAGGTACTCGGTCAGGCCCAGCAGCTTCGCCGCCTCCTGCACCCGCTCGGCGATCTCGTCCTTGGGCGCCTTGCGGAGCCTCAGACCGAACGCCATGTTGTCGAACACCGTCATGTGGGGGTAGAGCGCGTACGACTGGAAGACCATCGCGATATCGCGGTCCTTCGCCGGGACGTCGTTGACGACGCGGTCTCCGATCCGGATCTCCCCCTCGGAGACGTCCTCCAGCCCCGCGACCATGCGCAGGGCGGTCGTCTTCCCACATCCGGACGGCCCGACGAACACCATGAACTCGCCGTCGTCGATCTCGAGATCCATGCCCCCGACGGCGCGGGTCCCGTCCGGGTAGATCTTCCCGACGTTCTCGAAGGAGATGGAGGCCATCCGCTCCGTAGCCTATCCGGGGTCCCCCCGGAGGCCGCAAACACGATGTTGGATTCCCGGGGCGTCCTGTGTTCATCTGATGCCGAGGAGGACAGAGATGAACACGGAGACCGAGCCCCGCACGAGCGCCCTGGACCGCTACTTCTCCATAACCGAGCGCGGATCCACCGTGAGGACCGAGATCGTCGCCGGTCTCGCGACCTGGTTGACGATGGCCTACATCCTCTTCGTCAACCCGGCGGTCCTCGGCGCCCTGCCCGACCGCGAGGGGGTCGAGCTCGCCTTCCCCCAGGTGCTCACGGTCACCGCGCTGGTCGCGGGCGTGATGACGATCCTCATGGGGGTGTGGGCCCGGTATCCCTTCGCGATGGCGGCCGGGCTCGGACTCAACGCGTTCGTCGCCTTCACGCTCGTCGGCTCCCTCGGGCTCTCCTGGCCGGAGGCGATGGGTGTCGTCGTCATCGAGGGACTGCTGATAGCGGTGCTCGTGCTGACAGGCTTCCGGGAGGCCGTGCTCAACGCGATCCCGATGGACCTCAAGCGCGCCATCGGCATCGGGATCGGTCTGTTCATCGCGTTCATCGGACTCGTGAACGCCGGGCTGATCGTCCACCCGGACGCCGGGGAGCCCATCGTCACGCTCAACCCCGGGCTCGCCAACCTGCGCGTGCTGACCTTCGTGGTCGGCCTCTTCCTCGCCGCTGCCCTCGTGGCGAGGCGCGTCAAGGGAGCCCTGCTGATCGCGATCCTGGCCACGACCGCCTTCGCGATCGTGGTGAACGCCTTCGCGGGAGGCGACCTGTGGACGAACGACATCGGCAAGCTGCCATCCCGCGTGTTCGCCCTGCCCGACTTCTCCCTCCTCGGCGACGTCTCGTTCAACGTCTTCCAGGTCGTCGGGATCGGAGCCGCCCTCGCGGCGATCATGTCCGTCATGCTGTCGGACTTCTTCGACACGGTGGGGACAGTCGTCGGGTTGAGCGCCGAGGCGAAGTTGCTCGATGCGTCCGGACGTCTCCCCGGCATGCGGCGCGTCCTGTTCGTGGACTCGCTCGGCGCGGCCGCGGGGGGAGCCGCGTCCGCCTCGTCCAACACGACGTACATCGAGTCGGCGGCGGGGATATCCGAGGGTGGCCGGACGGGCCTCACGTCGGTGGTGGTCGGGGTCCTGTTCCTGCTCTCGCTCTTCCTGTCCCCCCTGGCCGGGGTGATCCCGCCGGAGGCCACGGCCCCCGTCCTCGTCATCGTCGGGTTCTTCATGATGTCGCTCATCCCGAAGATGGACTGGGACGACCCCGGGATAGGGCTCCCGGCGTTCCTGACGATGGTGATGATGCCGTTCACCTTCTCGATCACGAACGGCGTGGGAGCCGGGTTCGTCTCCTACACGCTGATCGCCGTGCTGCGCGGGCGCGCGCGGGAGGTGCACCCCCTCATGTACCTCGTGTCCGCCGTCTTCGTCTGGTACTTCGTGGAGGGCCTGGCGCACTGATGTCCCTCGCGCGGCGGCCTCATGCGCCGTCGCGGACCGCTCGGATGGGTGGAGGGCGGCCGTGGGCCGGCCGGTCGCGCCGCATGCGGCGTGTTGCGCCGGAGCAGTCGCACACGATCTCCTCGCCCGGGGGTGCGCCGGCCGATCACGCCGGGGCGGGAGGCGCCGGAGGGTCTCCCGGCGTCCGACCCTCTAGACTCCCCTCGTGATCTGCGAGCGGTTCGTGTGCGGGCGGACGCGGTCCAACGCGTACCTGTTCTCGCCGGCGGACGGCCGCGCGATGATCGTGGACCCCGGCGTGGGAGCGGCTCCCGTCCTGCGCGCGGCGCTCGAGCGGACCGGCACCACCCCTGAAGCTATCCTGCTCACCCACGGACACTTCGACCACGTCTGGTCCGCGCGCTCGCTCTCCGACACGTACGCGATCCCCGTCCACATCCACGCCGCCGACCGGCGATGGCTCGACGACCCCGCGTGCGGCGGATACCTGCCGATCATCACGCACGCGGGCAGGCTCGCCGGGCGGATCAGGCGCGTCACCCCGCGTCGCATCGAGGTCATCGAGGGCGACACGCTCGCCCTCGCGGGAGCCGAGGTGCGTGTCGTCCACACCCCCGGACACACGCCCGGGGGCGTCTGCTTCGTCTCGGACGGGCTCTGCTTCACCGGCGACACGCTGTTCGCCGGTGGTCCTGGGCATACGGGCTACCCGGGCGGGAGCCGGGTCACCCTGGCCGACTCGGTGGCCCGGCTGCTCGACGAGCTCGACGACGAGACGAGGCTCCTGCCGGGCCACGGTCCGGAGACGACGGTCGGCCGGGTCCGTCAGAGGCTGGCCGCCGTCGCGACCCCACGGAGGTGAGATGGACATCCTCTCGATGCACGCCCAGTCGCAGCCCGACAAGGCGGCGGTGGTCGTCGACGACCTGACGATCACCTACGGCCAGCTCGAGGAGGACGCGAACCGGTTCGCCAACGCGCTGCTGACGCTCGGCATCACCCGGGGAGACCGGTGCACGACGGTGGGGTACAACGCACCGCAGCATTTCATCACCTCCTCGGCCAACCGCAAGATCGAGGCGGTCGGGGTGCCGATGAACTATCGGCTGACGGGTCCGGAGATGGAGTACCAGCTCAACGATTCCGGGTCCGCCGCGGTGTTCTGCGGTCCGGACCAGCTCGAGACCGTCGCCTCGGTGGCGGGTCGCTGTCCGGAGCTTCGCGTGAAGGTGGCCTGGGGGGTCGACGCGGTCCCGGACGGTTGGCTCTCCTTCGACGAGGTCCTCCAGGGCGGCTCCCCCGAGCACCCCGGGATGGATACGGGGATGACCGGAGCCTCGATGACCTACACCGCCGGGACGACCGGCAACCCGAAGGGCGCCTACCGCGCCCAGGGGACCGACCCCGCGGTCCTGTTCACCTACATCCAGCTCCTGCAGATGAGCCCAGAGGACCGCCACCTGATCGCGGGGCCCCTGTACCACTCGGCTCCCGCCGCGCTCGCCGTGATCAACACGGCGCTGGGCGCCACGAACGTCCTCATGCGGCGGTTCGACCCGCAGCGCGCGCTCGAGACGATCGAGAGGCAGCGCTGCACTACGACGTTCATGGCGCCCACGCTGCTCCAGCGGATCGTCGACCTCCCCGACGAGGTGAGGGCCAGGTACGACCTGTCCAGCATGAGGGTGATCGTCGTCGCCGCCGCCCCGTGCCCCCACGACGTGAAGGTGCGGGTCCACGAGCTGTTCGGGGAGGTCCTGTACGAGTTCTACGGATCGAGCGAGGCAGGGATCAACACGATCCTGTACCCCCACGAGCAGCTGGAGAGGCCGGGTTCTTGCGGCCGGGTGTGTGAGGGCAACGAGATCAGGATCCTCGACGACCTCGGCCACCCGGTCCCCCAGGGGGAGCCGGGCGAGATATGGATCCGTTCGAACTCGCTGATCACGGAGTACTACGGGAAGCCGGAGGCCACGGCCGAGTCGATGCGGGACGGGTTCTTCAGCGTCGGGGACATCGGGTACTTCGACGAGGACGGCTACCTCTACGTCGTCGACCGCAAGAGGGACATGATCATCTCGGGCGGCGCCAACATCTACTCGGCCGAGGTGGAGAACGCCATCCACGGACACCCAGGCGTCGCGGACGTGGCGGTGATAGGCATCCCTTCCGAGGAGTGGGGGGAGACGGTGCACGCGATCGTCCAGCCGGTGGAAGGTGAGAGCCTGACCGAGCCGGAGCTCCGCGCCTGGCTGGCCGACCGCCTCGCCCAGTACAAGCACCCGAAGTCCTACGAGTTCCGCGAGCTCCCTCGCGACCTGGCCGGGAAGATCCGCAAGCGGGAGCTGAGGGAGCCGTTCTGGGCGGGACGGGAGACGAAGGTCTAGGCATGAGCCAGTGGCGTGAGCTGTTCAGGCAGATCGTGTCCACCGATGTCTGCTGCGGGTGCGCGGCGTGCGTGCTCGTCTGCCCCCACCACGTCCTCGGGTACGACTTCGGGATGGAGAAGCCCTATCAGACGGACGAGCTGCGCCCGGACGACTGCTCCCACGGGCAGACCGGTTGCGACATCTGCGCCCGGTCCTGTCCCCGGCTGGACACCGACGAGGGCATCTGGCGTTGGCGCCATGCCGCGGTCGAGCAGCACCTGTTCGGCCGCACCCGGGCTCCCGACGAGGTGTACGGGGTCGCGAGGCAGGTGGTCCTGGCTCGGTCCTCGGACCCCGAGGTCGTGCAGCGCGCCCAGGACGGCGGCGTCGCGTCCGCCATCCTGATCCACGGCCTGCAGACCGGACAGCTGCAGGGAGGGGTCGTCTCCGGCTACGACGGGGCGACGCAGATGACCGTCCCGAAGCTGGTCACGACCCGTGAAGAGGTCCTGGGTACGGCGCGCTCCCGGTACACCTACTGCGCCACCCCCCTCGCGCTCCGGGAGGCCCACGAACGCAAGCTGCGCAAGGTGGCGATGGTGGGTGTGTCCTGCGAGACCTCCGCCGCCCCGATGATGGCCGTCTCGGGCGTGAGGAAGTGGTCGAACAAGATCGCGCTCACGGTCGGGCTGATGTGCTCGGAGACCTTCGTCCCCCAGCCGTTCCTCGAGCAGACGCTCCAGGGGCAGTACGGGATCGAGATGACCCGGGTCGAGAAGATCAACATAAAGGGACGCGTGGTCGTCACGATGGACGACGGATCGCAGACGGAGATCCCGCTCGCCGACTGCCGGCCGATGGCGCGGACCTGGGGGTGTCCCACCTGTCCGGACTTCTCGGCTGAGCACGCGGACATCTCCCTCGGCGGCCTCGGGCTCGACGGCTGGTCCATCTGCATCGTCCGGACCGAACGCGGTGAGGCGTACTGGAGCTCCATGCTGGACGCGGGAGCCATCGAGACGCGTCCGGCCGAGGAGGAGCCGGCCGTCCTGCAGCTGCTCGAGCGGCTCGCGAAACGACAGCGTCGCCGTCCGCGCAACGTCGAGCGCTTCATCGCCGCCGGACGCGACGCCCCGATCACGGTCATCGACAGCGAGGCGCTCCACAAGCGCGGCTCGCCGGAAGCCGCCTTCAAGGCCGCGGGGGCGGCGGACGCCGCGCACCTGGCCAGGATCGCCCCCGCGGGCGCCTCCCCTCTCGGCGAGCCGGGAGCGGTCCCGCCCGGGGAGCCTGGTTAGCTTGCCCGCCCTGCGCCTCTTCGGCCCCCTCGCGGAGGCGGCCGGGACGAGGCAGACGCAAGTGGACGGGGCGACCGTGGGGGAGTGCCTCCGGAGAGCCTCGGACAGGTTCGGCGAAGCCTTCTCCGGCCAGCTCGCGTCCTGCCGCGTCGTGGTGGGCGAGGTCACCCTCGAGCCGGACGAGGTCGAAGGTCGCCCCGTCTCTGACCACGACGAGATCGTGGTGCTCCCCCCCGTGGGGGGAGGGGGTCCAGCCCGGACGGATGGTCGAACCATCCCCCGATAACCGGTCCGGACGGACCATGGCCGGGCGCCCGGTCGCAGCCGACCCTCTGAGTGAGAGGAGGCTGTCATGGACGAACGCGAACACGACCGGCGGCGAGCGCAGCGGCGAGGGAACCTCGAGCGCAGGCTCACCGACGTCCCGGTCTTCCTGGACCGGCGGCGCGACCAGGACCGGCGTTCCCTGCGAGACCGGAGGAGCGATGTCTTCGAGCGTCTCTACCTCGAGCGGCTAGCGGAGATGCGGGCCCAGCTCGCGTTGATCGAGCAGCGGGTGCAAGAGGGAGCCTGACTCAGCGCTGGCAGCGCGGGCACCAGAAGGACGTCCGCCCGCCGAGCGTGCTGGAGGTCAGCTCCCGCCCGCACCTCGGACAC
>DATLFR010000171.1 GCA_035540895.1 Actinomycetota bacterium
GTCCGGGCGTCCTCGACGCCTCGGACGCGCTCGCCTTCGTGGGGTCGCCCGGGTGTGGGGGTACGGCCCTGTTCGTGGGGTCGGTCCGGTCTCCCGACGGGGGACGCCCCATAGAGATGCTCGAGTACGAGGTCTGGCCGGAGCGCGTGGGAGCCGAGCTCGAAGCGATCGCCGCAGAGGCGCTCGAGCGGTTCGGGGCTGAGCGCGCGTGGATAGGGCACCGGACCGGTCCGGTCGCGCCGGGGGAGGCGAGCGTCGTCGTGGCCGTCTCGTCCGCGCACAGGGCCGAGGCGTTCGACGCCTGCCGGTGGGCCATAGACGCCCTGAAGGAGCGGGCCCCGATCTGGAAGCGCGAGGTCGCGGGCGCCGAGACGAGGTGGGTCGCGAACACATGAACCCCATGAGCACGGCCGGTGGGCTCATGTTCCTGGTCGCCGGCATCGCCGTCTTCGTCGCCGGCCTCCTCCTCATGTCGTGGCGGGAGAGGCGGCGCAGCGGGCTGAAGCAGAGCGTCCGCCACTTCCGGCGCACGCGCCGCGCGCTGCACAAGATCTTCCACGCCGCCGAGACCGACCGTCAGGTCTCCCGGGCCCGGGCCAGGCACGAGCACCCGTCCGGACGCCCCGCGCAACCCGCCCAACGGAAGGCGCCGCGCCGGAGGCCGGCGTGAGGGATATAGCGATCGACCTCGGGACGGCGAACACGCTCGTGTTCACCGAGGGGCGTGGGATCGTCTACTCGGAACCGACGGTGATCGCGCTGAACACCCGGACCCAAGGCGTGCTCGCGGTCGGACACGAGGCCTGGCGGATGATCGGGCGCACCCCCGGCTACATCGTCGCCACCCGGCCGTTGCGCCGGGGCGCCATCGACGACTTCGACGTCACGCAGCGCATGATCCGTCTCCTGTTCGCCAAGGTGGGCACGGGCCGGTTCCCCCGTCCCAACGTCGTGATCTCGGTCCCCTCCGCGATCACCGAGGTGGAACGACGCGCGGTCGAGGAGGCCGCCCTCAAGGCGGGAGCCCGAGCCGCCTACCTCGTCGAGGAGCCGGTGGCGGCGGCGATCGGGGCCGAGCTCCCGATCCACGAGCCGGCCGGCAACTTCGTCGTGGACATCGGGGGCGGCACCTCCGAGATCGCGCTCATCTCCCTCGGCGGCGTGGTCGTCGCCAAGGCCATCCGCATCGGCGGGTTCGACATCGACGCCGCGATCATGAACTACGTGCGCAAGGAGTACACGCTCGCGATCGGAGAGCGGACGGCGGAGGCGTTGAAGATCGCGATCGGCTCCGCCTACCCGCTGCACGCCGAGCTGCGGGCGGAGATCCGGGGCCGCGATCTCGCGGTCGGGCTCCCGCGGACCGTCGTCATCTCGTCGGAGGAGCTCCGCAACGCGATCGACGAGCCGGTCACGGCCATCGTCGACGCCGTGAAGGACGCTCTCGCCGAGACGCCCCCGGAGCTGTCCACGGACATCATCCGCCGCGGCATCCACCTCACCGGAGGGGGTGCGCTGCTCCAGGGCCTGGACCGCCGCCTGCACCAGGAGACCGACATCACCGTCCACACGGCCGACAACGCGCTCGAGACGGTGGTCCTAGGCGCTGGACGCTGCCTGGAGTCGCTGCGCGACCACCAGGAGCTGTTCCTGCCGAAGACGAAGCGCCGGCGTATCTGGTCGGCCTAGACCTTGCGGTCCCAGGGGCCGACGTAATCCGCCGTAGGCCGGATCAGCCGGTTGTCCCGCACCTGCTCGAGGATGTGGGCGGTCCAGCCGATCGTGCGCGACACGGCGAAGGTCGGGGTGAACAGCTTCCTGGGGATCCCCGCTCGCTCGAGCACCACCGCTGACCAGAACTCGACGTTCGTGTAGAGGGCCCGGCCGGGCTTGGCGGCCCGGAGGGTCTCCAGCGTCGTCGCCTCGACGGCCTTCGCGAGGGCTACCCGCTCGCTCTCGAGCTCGATCGCCGTCTCGCGCAGGCACGCCGCCCGCGGGTCCTCCGCCTTGTAGACGCGGTGGCCGAAGCCCATGATCCGCTTCCCGGTCTGGACGGCGTTCGTGATCCACTCCCCGGCCCGCTCCGGCGCGCCGATCTCGTCGAGCATGTTCAGGACGAGCGACGGGGCCCCACCGTGAAGCGGTCCGGACAGCGCCCCCGCCGCGCCGGCCACCGCCGACCCGACATCCGCCCCGGTGGAGGAGATGACGCGTCCGGTGAACGTCGACGCGTTCATGCCGTGCTCGGCGGTCAGGATGAGGTACCGGTCCGTCGCGAGCACCTGCTCGTTCGTGGGCTTCTCGCCGTGCATCATCCACAGGTAGTTGGCGGCGTGGGAGAGGTTGGGGTCGGGTTCGATCGGGTCCTCGCCCTGCTCGAGGCGGTGGAGCGCGGCCACGAGCGTGGGCACGATGGCGCCCAGCCGCAGGCAGGACTCCTCGGCCTTGGCGGGGTCGTCGTCGAGCCATGGCTGCAGCATCCACGCCGCGCCGGCGGCCGAGATAGCCGCCTGCAGCGTGCTCATGAAGGTCCCTCCCGAGCGGGCGAGATCCCGCAGGGTCTGCGTGTCCAGGGGAGCGGCGCGCAGCTCGGCGGTCCGCCGCGCGAACGAGTCGTCGGTCGGGAGGTCGCCGTAGAGCAGGAGGTGCCATACGTCGGTGAACGACTTCGACTTGGCCAGCTCCACCGCGTCGTACCCGCGATATATGAGGCGCCCGGCCTGTCCGTCGATGTAGGAGAGCTCCGTCTCGGCGACCGTGATGTTCTCCAGGCCCTTGCCGGTGCCGGGCGACCACGGGTCGACCTTGCGCAGCTTGGCCACGCCTATCAGCTGACGGAGGGACACGATCCCCACGAGGGCGCCCCCCTCGTCGACGACCGGGATGTGGCGGAAGCTGCGCTCGAACATCTGGTCGAGGGCGTGGGTGATGTCGTCGGTCGGCTGCATCGTGACGGGGGTCGAGGTCATCCAGCCGTCCACGCGCTCGTCGGTGGGGTGGGCCCCCGACCCGGTCGCGCGCACGAGGTCGCGCTCGGTGAGGATCCCCACGACCTCCGAGCCGTCGACGACGACGATCGAACCAACCTTGCGCTCGCGCATCGCCGAGGCGGCCTCCGCCAACGTCGTGCCCGGTGCCGTGGTCAACGGGTCCGGTGTCATCACCTCGCCCAGGCGCAGATCGGCCACGGTCCACCCTCCCTTCCGCTCGTGTACGACGACCTCCCCCGGATCGACGCGATCGTAACAACAGCCGGTTAGGCGATGTCCGGTCGCGGCGGGAACCTTCCGGTGGGCGGAAGCGTTTGTACTATGAAACGAGACCACGACCCATGCGAGCGCGCGCCTTCGGCACCCTGCTGGTCCTGGCCGCGGCCCTGATGGGTCCAGCGGCCCTGGCGGCGAACGACCCCATGCTGAAGGACCAGTGGGGGCTCCAGAAGATAGGGGGGCCGACGGCCTGGGGCGGGAGCACGGGCGCCGGCATCGTGATCGCGGTGGTCGATACCGGGGTGGACCTCTCGCATCCCGACCTGGCCGCCAACCTCGTCGGGGGCCGCAACTTCGTCGAGCCCGGACAGCCGCCCTCCGACGACCACGGCCACGGGAGCCACGTGGCGGGGATCGCGGCGGCGGTGACGGACAACGGCCAAGGCGTGGCCGGGACCGCGCCGCGGGCGAAGGTGATGCCGGTGCGGGTCCTGAAGGCGGAGCGCGACTCCCAGGGCAGGATGACGGCCACCGGCCGGCTCTCCGACGTCGACGCGGGGATCAGGTGGGCGGTGGACAACGGCGCGCACGTGGTGAACCTGTCCCTGGGCGAGCAGGTCAGGCTGAGCGCGGTCACCGGCACGTCCTCCCTGGACTCGGCCGTGAACTACGCATGGTCGAAGGGGTCCGTCCCCGTCGTCGCCTCCGGCAACGACAACATGGCGCTGCTCTTCCCGTCGGGATATCGGAACCTGAACGGGATCGTCGTCGGCGCGACGGACCAGGGCGACCGCCGCGCCTCCTTCTCCAACGATGTCAGCGACGCCCGCTGGGGGCTGATGGCGCCGGGTGTCGCGATCGTGTCGACGTGGTCGGAGGGCCGGTGGGCGACCGCGAGCGGCACCTCCATGGCCACCCCGTACGTGGCGGGAGCCGTGGCCCTCCTGCGTGCGCAGGGGATGACGCCGCAGCAGGCGGTGGACAGGCTGCGGTCGACGGCCCAGCCCGTGAGCGGATGCATCACCTGCGGGTCCGGACGGATCGATGCGGCCGCGGCCGTGCCCCGTCCGGCCGCGCAGCAGGGGGCGCCCCCTCCGGGAGGAGGCGCGCCGCGACAGACGGCGGGAGGCGGCACGACCCGTGCCACGCCGGCACCGCGGACAGGTTCGAGCCCGTCGCAGCCCGGCGTCGCCGCGGCTCCCGACCCCGAGACGCCCGGGCCGTCGGAGGAGGCACAGCCCTCGCCGGACGCCACCGCATCGACTGAGGACGCCCCCGTCGCCGTCGGCGAGCGCGAGACCCCCCGGCGGTCCGGTCTGGCGAACGCCTTGGTCGCCGGCGTCCTGCTGACCGGCGCGGCCGCGACCGTGGTGTACCTGCGGCTGAGACGCGGCATCTGACCATGCGGGGGCGGTGCGGGCGGTGGGCCGCGCTGGCGGCCATCGTCACGATCGCCACCAGCCCAGCCGTGCTCGCCGCCGGCGATCCCCTGCGCAGCGACCAGTACGGCCTCGACCGGATATCACTCACGACCGCGCTGAACGCGGCGCGCGGGGCAGGCGTCATCATCGCGGTGCTCGACACGGGCGTGAACCTCAACCACGAGGACCTCCGCAACCAGCTGCTCCCCGGGCGCGACTTCGTCGACGACGACGACCACCCGATGGACGCCAACGGGCACGGTACGCACGTCGCGGGCATCGCGGCCGCCGAATCCGGCAACGGGCTCGGCGTGGAGGGGGTGGCTCCCGGAGCGAAGATCATGCCTCTGCGTGTGCTCGACACGGACGGGACCGGCGTGGAGTCCGACGTGGCGGCGGCGATACGACACGCGCTCCTACAGGCCGCCCAGCGCCGGATGGCGCTCGTCATCAACCTGAGCCTGACCGACATGGACGTGCAGGGCGGGTCGTCCTCCAGGCAGATCAGGGACGCGATCCGCGAGGCCTGGGTCGGCGGGGCCGTCGTGGTCGCGGCGGCCGGGAACGAGGCGCTCCCGTTCAGCGACTACCCGGCGGAGGGTCCGAACGTGATCTCGGTGGGGGCCACCGACGACCGGGACCGCAGAGCCACCTTCTCGAACCGGGGCGCGAACGTCGTGGCGCCCGGCGAGAAGGTGATCAGCACCTTCTGGGACGCCGAGGACCCTCGCAACAACGCCGTGTACGCGATCGGGTCGGGGACGTCGCAGGCTGCGCCGCACGCGGCCGGTGTCGCCGCCCTGCTCATGTCCACCGGGTTGAGCAATGAGCGGACGGTGGACCGCATCCTGCGCACCGCCGACGACCTGGGCCCCCCGGGGCCCGACGACGAGTACGGGTTCGGACGTCTCAACGCCGCCCGGGCCCTGGGGACGGGAGTGGCCGGACGTCCCGTCTCGGACGCCTCAGGCATCCCCTCGGTGGGAGAGGGGAAGTTCGAGCCGATCGCGACGTCGCCCTCGCCCGGACCGGTCGCCGCGGCGCCCGTGGATGCGCGGTCCCCGTCGCGGACCGTGCCGATGCTGCTCGCGCTCGCGCTCCTCGTCGTCGCCTACTCGGCCGTGAGGGTGGGGGCCCTGGGACATCCGAGCCGGGAGGAAGCGGCGCCGGTGCCCTGGTCCTTCGACCCCTTCGAGTAGGGTCAGGACACGAGCCGCGCGATGATCCAGATGGTGAGCGCGAAGGCGAGCGCCCACCCGAGTCCGAGCGTGACGACGACCGCCGCGAGCCGGCCCAACGCGTTGAGCCGGGTCCCGTCGTCGTAGGCCTCCTCGAGCCCGCGGTCCCGGCTCCCCGTTCGGGGGGCCGGGACCTCTGGTTCCGCCTTCCTCTCCACGCCCGGCGCGGGAGCGGGCGCCGGCGGCGACGCCACCGCCGCGCCGGTCTGGGTGACCCCGGCTGAGGGGGCGGGGCGTGCCCGCTCGAGCTTCGCCCAGGCGATGTGGACGCCCCGCGGCGCGGGCGGAGCCGTCTGCGGG
>DATLFR010000172.1 GCA_035540895.1 Actinomycetota bacterium
GTCGGGGCGAGCAGCGCGTGGAGGTCTCCCGGCCGGGGGCCGGGTCCGATCTGAGCGCTCACCTCGAACGCCTCCGCCGGGGCGGGGGTGCTCCCGCTCCCGGACGTGAACGCGAGGTAGGAGCCGAACCCTGCCGTCACCGTGAGCAGGGTGAGGGCCGCGATGCGCCAGCGACGTGGGTTCATCGGGACCTCAGCACATGGCGGGCATGCTGCACATCTGCTGCCCGTCGGGGCGGCTCCCGCTCGTCGACGACGATCCGCCCGAGCTCGACCCGGAGCTGCGCCCGGACGTCGTCCCGCTGTCCTGCGAGGACGAGAAGGATCCCGACCCCGAGATCTTCGTCGTCTCCTTGCCGCCGGTCCGGGTGGTCGAGGAGGCCGTCTCGTCGCGTCCCGATCCCGGCTGCGGGGCCGGCGCGGGCCGGGATAGCTCGAACGTGGGCGCTGCGACCGTCTGCTCGGCCCCTCCCTCGACGCGCACGGACGCCAGGTCTCCCATCTGCGGACCCCCGGACGACCCGCGCACGACGATGGGCTCCGGTGTCGGACTCGTCTGTCCCGAGGGGTCGCCGGTCGCGGGGGCCATGTTCGCGAGCGCCAGGACCGCCGCCGCGCCGAGCAGGAGGGTGCGCCTCATGCCGACAGCCTACCCCCCGAGCTCGGCCATGGGCACCCGGGCCTCCTCGCCGGTGGCCATGTCCCGGACCGTCACCTCACCCGCCGCGACCTCGTCCGGACCCAGCACCGCCACCCGGCGAGCGCCACGCGCGCCGGCCGCTTTGAACTGCTTGCCCACGGACCCCTCGGCGAACTCGTACTCGACCGACGCCCCCGAGTCGCGGAGGCGGTGCGCGAGCTCGAGCAAGGGCGCGACCTGGTCGGCGTGCACCGCGACGAGGAACCACTCCACTCCGGCGTCGGTGTGGGGCAGGCGCCCCCGGTCGCGCAGGAGCTCCGTCAGGACGACATCACCCATGCCGAACCCGAGTGCGGGCAGGTCGGCTCCCGCGAGCTCACCCAGCAGGCGGTCGTAACGCCCGCCGCCCGCGATCGCTCGCAGCTCTCCCCGCCGGTCGAAGAGCTCCCAGACGACACCCGTGTAGTAGGCGAGCCCACGCACTATGGACAGGTCGAAGCGCAGGAACCCGCCGAGCCCCATCGCGTCGAGGCGATCGAAGAGCTCGGCGACGTCGTTCAGCGCCGCCTCCGCGTCGTCCCCCGTGGCGTAGCGGCGCACGCCGTCGAGATCGGGCGCTTCGAACGGGGCGAGGATGGGTCCGGGGTCGAGCTCGGCCTCCTTCCGCAGCCGGTCGGCCACCGAGTCGCGTCCGTCCCGCTCCAGCTTGTCCACGATGTTGTAGACGAGCGGGAGCCTGTCGGTCGGGACGCCGGCGTCCACCATGAGCGCGGCCAGCAGGGCCCGGCTCGAGACGCGTGCGACCACGTCGTCGGGACCGAGCCCGAGCGCGCGCAGCACGTCGATGGCGAGGGCGAGGAGCTCGGCGTCGGCGCCCACCCGCCGCTCTCCGACGATGTCGCAGTTGAGCTGGAAGTGCTCGCGCAGCCGTCCGCGCTGGGCGCGCTCGTAGCGGAACAGCTGCGGTATCGAGAACCACTTGACCGGCTTGCGCAGGCCGCCCGCCCGCGCCCCGACCATCCGCGCGAGCGTCGGCGTCATCTCTGCGCGCAGCGCCACCTCCCGCTCGCCCTTGTCGGTGAACGCGTACAGCTGCTGGACGATCTCCGGGCCCGACTTCGCGACGAACAGGTCGAGGGGCTCGAGCGGGGGCCCGTCCACCTCGGCGAACCCGTACCTGCGCGCGACGTCCCGCCACGCCGAGAAGATCGCGTTCCGGACCGCCATCTCGTCGGGGTAGAAGTCGCGGAAGCCGGGGAGGGCCTGGAACCTCGTCATGGTCGCGCTGACGTTAGCATCGGGGCGATGAGCCCGGACCACGCGTTCGGGCGACATGGTCGAGGACACCCCTTCTACGAGGTGTGCGCACCCGTGCTCGAGGCCTGTTCGCGACCCGCTCAGCCGGACCGGAGCTTGCGGATCCCGTGGACCGACCGTTCCACGGCGGTGCAGCGGTCCTCCACGTAGCCGAGGCCGGCCTCGGTCGCGATACGACGAGCCTCCGGCGAGCGCAGCCCCGACTGCAGCCACAGGGCCTTTGCCCCGACCTCGACGGCCTGCCGGGCGATCCCGGGGGCCTCCTCGGCCGGACGGAACACGACCACGAGGTCGATCGGATGGGGGACGTCACGCAGGCTCGGATAGGACCGTTCGCCCGCCACCTCCGTGCAGTTGGGGTTGACCGGCACGACCCGGTACCCGGACCGCTTCAGGGAGACGGGGATCGAGTGGGCGGACTTGGCCGGGTCGGCCGAGAAGCCCACCACGGCCACCGTGTCCGACTGCTCGAGGATGCGGACCGTGTCCATCCCGGTACGTGTCCCCGGGCCCGCCGGCCCGGAAACGTGGTTGTCCGGCACCGGGAGGTCCGAGACGCGGGCGGGCCCGCGGGGTGACGTATCCTCGACGTCCGTCGTCGAGGAGGACTTCCCTTGCTCAGGACCCATGCCTGTGGAGAGCTGCGCGACCATCACGCCGGCGTCGACGTGACGTTGGCCGGGTGGGTGAACGCGCACCGCGATCACGGCGGCGTCCTGTTCGTGGATGTCCGCGACTCGTCGGGCGTCGTCCAGGTCGTCTGCTCCGACGATGCGGTCGCCGAGGTCGCCCACCGGCTGCGCGACGAGTGGTGCGTGCAGGTGAGGGGGACCGTCCGCACGCGCCCGCAGGGGACGGAGAACCCGCGCCTCGAGACCGGCGACGTCGAGGTGGTGGCGTCGACGATCGAGATCCTCGCGGAGTGCCCGCCGCTGCCGTTCCCTATCGCCGACGAGGTGGAGGCCGAGGAGCAGACACGGCTCCGGTACCGGTACCTGGACCTGCGCCGGGCTCCCATGCAGCACATGCTCCGCACGCGGACGCAGGCCGTCACCGCGATGCGCTCGTTCCTCGACGCGCAGGGGTTCCTCGAGATCGAGACGCCGATCCTGGCGCGATCGACGCCGGAGGGGGCGCGCGATTTCCTCGTGCCGTCGAGGCTCCAGCCCGGCAGCTTCTACGCCCTCGTCCAGTCGCCGCAGATCTTCAAGCAGATCCTGATGGTGTCCGGGGTCGAGCGCTATTACCAGATCGCCCGCTGTCTGCGCGACGAGGACCTGCGCGCCGACCGCCAGCCCGAGCACACGCAGCTCGACCTGGAGATGTCCTTCGTCGAGCGTGACGACGTGCTCACGATGGTCGAAGGGGTCTTCGCCTCCATCTGGCGGGAGTGCCTCGGACACGAGCTCCCGGTCCCTTTCGAGCGCATCTCCTACCAGGAGTCGATGGACCGCTTCGGCAACGACAAGCCCGACCTGCGGGCTGGTCCGGAGATCGTCGACGTCACCGAGGTCTTCGCCTCCACGGAGTTCAAGGCGTTCGCCGGCGTGGTCGAGGGCGGAGGCGCGATCCGCGGCCTACGTGTCCCGGGGGCGGGGGAGGGGCTCTCGCGGGCGAGGTCGGACGCGCTGATCGAGCGGGCCAAGGAACTCGGATCCGCGCCCGGCGTCGTGTGGATGGTCGTCGAGCCGGACACGCTGCGCGCGCCGATCGCGAAGTTCCTGTCCGAAGCCGAGCTGAAGGGGATACGAGAGGGCCTGGGGGCAGAGGTGGGCGACCTCCTGCTGCTCGTAGCGGGCGATCCGCTGCTCGCGTCGACCGTGCTCGGTCAGCTCCGCCTTGAGATGGCGCGGGACACCGGCGTGGTGCGTTCCCCCTCCGACCCCGCGGACTGGCGCTTCCTCTGGGTGGTCGACTTCCCGCTCTTCGAGTGGAGCGAGGACGAGAAGCGCTGGGACGCCGCCCACAACCCCTTCTCGGCCCCCACGGCGGACTCGATCCAACTGCTCGACGGCGATCCCGGACGGGCGGTCTCGCAGTCCTACGACCTGGTATGCAACGGGCTGGAGATGCTGTCCGGTTCGATCCGGATCAACCGTCCGGACATCCAGCAGAAGGTGTTCGACGTCATCGGGATGAGCGCCGAGGAAGCGGAGGCCAGGTTCGGCTTCTTCCTCGAGGCGCTGCGCTGGGGCGCCCCCCCGCACGGCGGCGTCGGGATCGGGATCGACCGGATCGTGATGCTGCTCACCGGCAACTACAACATCAGGGAGACGATCGCGTTCCCCAAGACACAGACGGGGTCGGACCTCATGATGGGAGCCCCATCCCCGGTGGACCCGAAGCAGCTGCGCGACCTGCGCATCCGGCTCGTCGACGATGACCGGAAGTAGGTCCTGGGAGGACTTCGCCGACCAGTACGCGGAGCACGCGGCGCACGGCGCCTACAACGCGCTGTACGACCGCCCGGCCGTCCTAGAGCTGGTCGGTGACGTGTCCGGGAAGCGGGTGCTGGACGTCGGATGCGGTCCCGGCCTGTACGCCGCCGAGCTGGTCTCCCGCGGCGCGTCCCTCATGGGTCTCGACGGATCGCCCCGCATGGTCGAGCTGGCCCGGGAGCGGGTCCCGGAGGCGGAGTTCAGGGTCCAGGACCTATCCGAACCCCTCGACCTCCCCGAGTCCTCCTTCGACGTGGCTGTCATGGCTCTCGTCATCCATCACCTGGACGACCGGACATCGCTGCTGCGGGAGGTCCATCGCGTCCTGCGTCCGGACGGCTACCTCGTCGTATCCACGCACCACCCGACGACGGACTGGGTCCGGCTCGGCGGGAGCTACTTCGACGTCGAGCCCGTCGAGGAGACGTGGGTGAACGGGTGGCAGGTGCGCTACTGGAGGCTCCCGCTGACCGTGACGTGCGCCGAGTTCCATGAGGCAGGGTTCGTCATCGAGAGGCTGGTGGAACCGCTACCGGGCGACGAGATGGGAGCCCGGTTCCCCGACACGTACGCCAAGCTCCACGAGCGTCCGGGCTTCGTGATGTTCCGGCTCGTCAAGCGCTGATCGCCAGCCGAGACTCCGACCGGACGGGCGGGGACGCTAGGGTGAGGCCATGCAGCGAAGCCCTTCCTTGTTCGAGGGCCGACCCCCGCTCGCCGTCCGCATGCGCCCGCGCACGCTGGACGAGATCGTCGGCCAGCAGCACGTGGTCGGTCCGGGGACGATGCTGCGAGCGCTCATCGAGCGCGACGAGCTGCGGTCGGCGATCCTGTGGGGGCCCCCGGGGACCGGCAAGACCTCGATCGCGCACATCGTCGCGAGCCGCACCGACTCCCCGGTGGAGCAGCTCTCCGCCATCTCGGCCGGGGTGGCGGATGTCCGGAAGGTGATCGCGAAGGCGCAGACCCAGGGCCGGACGGTCCTGTTCCTCGACGAGATCCACCGCTTCAACCGCGCCCAGCAGGACGCCCTCCTGGGCGCCGTCGAGGACGGCTCCCTCGTTCTCATCGGAGCCACGACCGAGAACCCCTTCTTCGAGGTGAACTCGCCGCTGGTCTCGCGGTCCCTGCTCTTCCGGCTCGAGCCGCTCGCGCCGTCCGACGTCATCGAGCTCATGCGGCGCGCGCTCGCCGACCCCGCCCGCGGCCTGGGCGACACGGGTGTCAGCGCCGACGACGAGGCGCTCGAGTGGCTGGCCACCACCGGCGGGGGAGACGCCCGGGTAGCACTGAACGCGCTCGAGGCAGCCGCCCAGCTCGCGCTCTCACGGGAGGACGCGCGGGTGGCCATCGACGATGCCAAGGCCGCCATGGCGCGCCGCGTCGTGCGCTACGACAAGGCGCAGGACCGCCACTACGACGTGATCAGCGCGTTCATCAAGTCGATGCGCGGGTCCGACCCGGACGCGGCGCTCTTCTGGCTGGCCGAGATGCTCGAGGGCGGCGAGGACCCTCGCTTCATAGCCCGGCGGATGGTCATCTTCGCGTCGGAGGACATCGGGATGGCCGACCCGCAGGCCCTCGTCGTAGCTGTCGCGACGGCGCACGCGCTCGAGCACGTAGGGCTCCCGGAGGCGCAGCTCAACCTGGCCCAGGGCGCCGTCTACCTGTCGCTCGCGCCGAAGTCCAACGCCGTCTACCGGGCCATAGGCGCAGCCCGCAAGCACGTGAGCGAACTCGCTACGACGCAGGTCCCTCCGCACCTGCGCTCGTCCGACCCGGTCGTGGCGCGTCAGCTGACGAAGGAGGGGAAGGGGTACCGGTACCCGCACGACCACCCGGGGGTCGAGCAGAGGTACCGGCCGGAGGAGGCTGAGGATCGGCGGTACTGGGAGCCGGACCGCTAGGCCTGCGGCCTGGTCGAGCGCAGGGTGATCGTGTACTCCGTGCGATAGGTCCCCGGGCCCCCGCGCATCGTGTAGTTCCCCTCCTCGCGGACCATCAGGCGGTGGGCGGGGGAGTACCACAGCCGCGTGATGACCTCCCCCTCGCTCTCCCCCCGCATCGTCATCCTCAGCTCGTTGACGTACACCTCCACGTCCTCGTTGCCGATGCGGACGGTGCGCTTCTCGAGCGTCTCGCCGGTGTACGACCCGGACGTGGCGCCGGTCCATGTCCCCTGCCAGCGGGCGCCCACCTGATGGGGGATCGGGACGCCGAGCAGCGGCGGGTCGAAGACGACGGTCCGGTCGACGGTGACCGGACCGAAGGTGATCTTCATCCGACGCTCCGACATCACCCCACCCCTGTCCGTGCTCTGCAGGACGAACCACTCCTCATGGTCCTGGGAGAACTTGTGGTTGTTCGTCACGCTGCGCGCGTCGCGAGGCGTCACGATGCGGGTCGTCTCGGTCGGGTACGTGCGCCGGAAACCGGCCTCCTCCCACCCGTCCGTCTGCCACGTGTACACGCCGGGCGGGGGCGGCGGGACCGAGCCGGGAGCCGGCGCCGGTGTCGGGGCCGCCGGTCCGCCGCCGGAGGGCGCCCGACCGGGCCGGGCTGCGTCCGTCCCCGGCGCGGTCGCGTCGTCGGGCGGCCCGTCGGTGGGCTGCAGACCCGTGGCGGGCGCGTCCTGCTGCCCAGGAGCGGGGGTCGCCGACGAACGGTACTCCTCGAGCGCCTGGTCCACGGACACGGGGTCGGGTTCGGTCATCCACCGGTGGCCGAGCGCGCCCGACCCCGTCACCAGGACGAGCACGGACAGCAGCGCCGACAGGGCACGGCCGCTCAGCGGCAGACGCATCTTCCCTCCTGGGTACCGGACGAGGCCCCCAGTATGAAGCGGTCCCTCGTGGCCGCGCTGGCGCGCGACCGGGCCCCGGCATCCGGTAGAACATCTACCCGGACGTCGAGTGCGGAGGTGCGCGTGGATGTGTCGTTGAGCGGGTGGGCGCTCGTCGCGGCCGCGGTCTTCTGGGCGATCCTGGTCGCCTTCCTCTGCGTCGTCCTGCTCAGCCTGTTCCGGGTCCTCACGTCGACGCGCGACCTGTTGGAGGATCTCCGGCGTCAGGTCGTCCCGATGCTCTCGGACGTGAACGAGACCGTCGACGGTGTGAACCGCGAACTCGTCCAGGTCGAAGGGATACTCGAGTCGGTCAAGGGGACGGTCACCGCCGTCGAGAAGGTGACGACCACGCTCGCCACCGCCATCGCCAACCCGGCCGTCCGGGGGGTGGCTCTGGCCGCAGGCGCCGCGCGGGCCTGGCAGAAGATGAGGGAACGCTGATGTTGAAGCGGATCCGCTGGCTCCTCCTCGGAGCGATGGCCGGCGTGGGGTTATACGTGTGGGCGCGGGAGAAGGCGAAGCAGATGCCGACGAAGGCGGTCGATGCGGCTGCCGCCCGGGGAGCCGAGGTGGCGCAGTCGGCGACGGCGCGGGGTCGTGAGCTGGGAGCACGGCTGCGGGAGGCCCTGCGCGAGGGGCGGGAGGCGATGCGCGAGCGGGAGGCGGAGTTGCGCGCGGAGCTCGAGCGCTCGAACGGGCAGACGCCCTACCGGGCCGGACCCACCTAGCCACGCCGGTTCGCGGGACCGCGTTTGCCCCCCATGGGTGGAGGGCATGGGAGGGGTTCACCCACGGATGAGGGGAGCCCCATGAGCCACCACGAACACCACGACCCACTTGGACGGGCCCTCGGCTGGTTCAGCGTCGGGCTCGGAGCCGCGCAGCTGGCCATGCCGGACGCGGTGAACAGGATGGTCGGTGTCCGTGCCACGCCGACCGCGAGGCGGGTGATGCGGGCCATGGGCGCCCGCGAGGTGGCCGCCGGGGTGGCCATACTCGCCACGCACCGGACGGTCTTCTTCTGGGGGCGCGTCGCCGGCGACGTCCTCGACCTCGCTCTGCTCACCCTCGGCCGGTCCCCGGGAGCCGGTGCACGCACGGCCGGGGCGGCCGCCGCTGTAGTGGGAGCGACGGTGGCGGACGTGATGCGCAGCGTCTCCGGCGACCCCGCTCCTTCCCACACGCGTGCCGTCGCGACCGTGAACCGGGCTCCCGACGAGGTGCGACGCGCGTGGGATGACCTTCACGCGGGCGTGGGCACACCTGGATCGGTGACCTTCACGGAGGCTCCCGCCGGACAGGGGACCGAGGTCGTGCTGGAGACCTCGGACGGACACGCCCGCGACGAGCTGCGCCGCTTCAAGCAGCTCGTCGAGACCGGACACGTCGTCCGCTCCGATGCCACCCCGGATGCGGGCGGGACCCTCCAGCAGCTCCCGTACCGGGCGGCTCAGCCGGCGGAGGTGTCGTCGTGAGGGCGGCGTGCTGGACGGGGATCAACTCGGTCGAGATCCTGGACGTCCCCGATCCCCGGATCCTCGACCCACGCGACGCCATCGTCCGCGTCACGTCCACCGCGATCTGCGGATCCGACCTTCACCTCTACGACGGCTACATCCCGGCGATGCGCAACGGCGACGTGCTCGGACACGAGTTCATGGGCGAAGTCGTCGAGCTCGGGTCGGCCGTGACCAACCTCAAGGTGGGGGACCGGGTGATCGTCCCGTTCCCCATCGCCTGCGGCGCGTGCAACGCGTGTGAGCGAGAGCTCTACTCCCTGTGCGAGAACTCCAACCCCAACGCCGCGCTAGCCGAGAAGATGTTCGGCTATCCCACGGCCGGGATCTTCGGGTACTCACACCTCACGGGCGGGTTCGCGGGAGGGCAGGCCGAGTACGTCCGGGTGCCGTTCGCCGATATCGGCCCGTTGAAGATCGAGGACGACACGCTCACGGACGAGCAGGTCCTCTTCCTCACCGACATATTCCCCACCGGCTTCATGGGGGCCGAGATGTGCGAGATCTCCGAAGGGGACATCATCGCGGTCTGGGGAGCCGGACCGGTGGGACTCTTCGCCGTCGCGAGCGCCTACCTGCTCGGTGCTCACCGCGTCATCGCGATCGACCGTTTCCCGTACCGGCTGGAGATGGCCCGGGCGAGGGGAGCCGAGGTCCTGAACTACGAGGAGGTAGACGTCTCGGAGGCCCTGAAGGACATGACGGGGGGACGGGGTCCGGACGCGTGCATCGACGCCGTAGGCATGGAAGCGCACCATGGGACGCCGCTCATCAACGCCTACGACCGGGTGAAGCAGGGGCTGCGGCTGCAGACGGAGCGGGGGCACGCCCTGCGCCAGGCGATCACGAGCTGCCGCAACGGGGGGATCGTTTCGGTGGTCGGCGTGTACGGCGGGTTCATGGACAAGTTCCCCACCGGGTCGTTCATGAACAGGTCGCTCACGCTGAAGGCCGGCCAGTGCCACGTGCATCGCTACCTGCGTCCGCTCCTGCAGCGGATCCAGGACCGTGAGATCGATCCGAGCTTCGTGATCACCCATCGGATGACGCTCGACGAGGCGCCGCGCGGCTACGAGATCTTCAAGCACAAGCAGGACGACTGCACGAAGATCGTCCTGACGCCCTAGGACTTCCGGGCCCGGCTCGGGGCGACGCGCGGCGGCTCGTCCGGCTGCTTCGGGTACACCGGGGGCCACGGCGCGTCCATCATCCCGTTCGCTCTGTCGCGCTCGTTCATCTCCAGGAGCGGATCGAGGTCCTGGGGATAGTCGTTCATCTCCAGCCAGGGGTCGCCCCGACCCTCGAGGGTGGCGATCGTGAGCTCGTCGGGATGGATCTCGTTCATCTCCTCCCATGACAGGGGGGTCGAGACCTGGGCTCCCGGACGCGCCCGTACGGACCACGCTCCGAACACGGTCTTGTGCGGTGCGTTCTGGTTGAAGTCGACGAACACCCGGGAGCCGCGCTCCTCCTTCCACCACGCGTCGGTGATGAGGTCGGCACGTCTACGGGCCAGTTCGCGCGCCACCGCCACCGCCGCCGACCGCACCTGGTAGCTGTCCCACCGCGGCTCCAGACGCACGTACACATGGATCCCGCGGTTCCCGGTCGTCTTCGGGTAGCCCCGGATGCCCGCCTCGTCGAGGAGCGCCTTCAGCTCCCACGCCGCCTCGCGCACCTGATCGAAGCTGACGCCGGGCTGCGGGTCGAGGTCGAGGCGCAGCTCGTCGGTGTGGTCGGGGTCTGCCGCCAGATAGGGCCAGACGTGGAAGCCGAGGCAACCGATGTTCACCGCCCACACGACGTGCGCGAGGTCGGCTAACACGAGCGCCTGCGAAGTCGTGCCGTTCGGCGTGCTCACGATGGTGGTCTGCAGCCACTCGGGGATGGACCGGGGCACCCGCTTCTGGAAGAAGTTCGGACCCTCGGCTCCCTCGGGGAACCGCTGCATCAGGGTCGGACGGCCGCCGCACACCCGCATGAACGCCTCCGCGTGACGGAGGTAGTGCAACACGAGATCGAGCTTGGTCTCGCCGCGCTCCGAGAAGAAGATCTTCTCCGGGTGACTGACCGCCACCTCACGGCCGTCGACGTTCAGGACCTCCTCACCGGTGCCCATGGCGCCATCGTATTCGCAGGACCCCCGCGGCGGGTCCGGGTACGAAGCCGCAAGGAGTCGTCGAGGGGGCGGGAGAGCGCGCGATAGACTCGACGCGCTCGGGCGTCTAGCTCAGTGGTAGAGCACGTCCCTTACAAGGACGATGGCGAGGTTCGATTCCTCGGACGCCCACCGACCGGGCCCCACGCCCTGGATCAGGTCGGAGCCGTCAGCCTCACGGTAGATGGCACCATCGGGATCGGGCTGCTACGGGCCTGATCGCGGCCGCGAGGACCGCACCCGGAACCCGCCATCGCGCACGCGGAGGTGTGAGGTGTCTGCAGATGAGCGGGCACACGGGGGGTGTGGTTGGGGTCGCCCGCCGATCCGGCTACGACTGGTCGTTCAGGTGGAACGGAGATCGGGTCGTGGTCGATCCCGTGGCCGGCGCGGAACTCCTACCTGCTAGCGTCCTACTGTGCGCGACAGGGAGCACGCCCCAGGGCCGTCGTGGCTGACCCTCCTGAGCGCCGCCATCGTCCTCGCCGTCCTCCTGGGCGCACTTGCCCTCGCCGCGGACCAGATCGGGGGACCGATCGGCCGCATCCTCCTGTTGGTAGCCAGCACGGGTCTCTCCTGGGGGATCGCGGCCACGGCCCTGGGCGCCTGGGCGGCCGGACCCGGGCCAGCCGCCTCAGCGGGAGCCGTGGTGATGCTAGGCGGCGTATCGACGTACTACGGGCGGCGCGTCGGCGCTTGGGCTCCGCGCTGCGTCTCGCACCCTCTTCGACGCGGCTCTGATCTGGGGCGGTCTCGCGCTCGTGGCCGGACCCGTACTCGGCGGGCTCGGGTGGTACGCGCGTAATGCCACCGGCCGCAACAGGTCGAGCGCCTGGGGGGTGATCGCCGGATCCCTGCTCTCTCAGGGGATGTACCCGCTCTCTCGAAGTAGCGGAGCCATCCTCACACCGGAGGCTGGCCCGGTCCTGGTCATCCTCATCGCGTCGTTCGCTGTCCCGATCGCGATGGTCCTGATCGGCTCGCGGCGACGCTACATGGGGTCGGCCCTCGCGCTGATGACGCTGGTCGGACTCCTGGGCGCGATCGTGTGGTCACGGGTCCTCGAGGCGATCTAGGCCTCCCCGGTAACGAACACCGGCCCCGGCGACATAACACTGCAGTGGACGCAGAGACGAGATTCCGGCTGATGTTCGACCGAACGAACGACGCGGTCCGTCGGTACGCGCTGAACCGGGGCATGACGGCAGCCGACGCCGAAGACCTCGTAGCGGAAGTGTTCACGCTCGCGTGGCGACGGCTCGAGCGGATCCCGGCCGACGACCCCATCCCGTGGCTCTTCGCGGCCGCGCGGAACCACTGGAGGAACCATCTCCGCAGCCGGCGACGGGAACGTGAGGCGGTCGTACGCCTTCGGCCCGCCGAAGAGGGAGGGCCGTCGTCCGACCCCTCTGCACATCTCCTCCGCTCGGCGCTCGCGACCCTGTCGGAGGCCGATCAGGAGGTGCTACGGCTCGTTGCGTGGGATGACCTCGCGCCGCGCCAGGTCGCGGCGGTCCTCGGTTGCTCGCCCGGTGCTGCGCGTGTCCGTCTCCACCGGGCGCGACAGCGCCTGGCGACGGCCCTGAGATCGAACGAACTCGAGGAGGTGAGTGATGGTCGATGAAGTGCTGGAAGCGCTCCGTTTGGCCCGCCCCGCTCCGCTTGGGGAGGCGCCCGCCCGTACGACCCCCGACGACATCCTGGCCAGGCCTCGGCGTCTGACCCGCAGGCCGAGGGCGGGTGCAGCCCTGGCAGCCCTTGGGAGTGCAGCTGTGGTCATCTCCGTCGTGCTCGCGTCCGCGCCGCCATCGACCATGCCTGTCGACATGCGACTGGTGGCCTCTCGTTCGCGAGAAGCGATGGAAGGCACGGGGCGTGCCGAGATCCGGTTCTCAACCGGTAAGGAGGAGTGGGTCCGTCGGGGCACCGCCCGCGTCGCGTTCGCGGGGCAGAACCTCGAGATGGAGATCGACTTCGCGCCGGACGGGCGGTCGCCCGGCTTCCGGGCTCGCAACCGCACCGTCGACGGCGAGTTCTACCTCTTGGATGGCATCCCGGGACAGGAGGGCTGGTTCCACGATGTGAACGCGGCAGGTGCGCAGCGGTCGGATCTGTTCAACATCGACCCCCGTTCGGTTCTAACGCTGCTCGAGCCAACGGTGGGGTTCGAAGAGGTCGGACGTGACGAGATCGACGGACAACCTGTGCGCCACCTCCGCGCGACCAGGACCGACCAGGCCCCGCCGCTCAACTTCGGGATGGGGTCGACCGAGGGTCAGGACATGAAGCAGCTCGACGTCTGGATCGATGAAGAGAACATCGTCCGGCGGATAGATGTCCGATTCTCGACGACCCTGGCGTCGCCGAGCGCCGGCGAGATCCTGGTGAAGGACGAGAACGGCGATACGAGGAAGATCCCGACCGGCGAGGACTCCTTGGAGCCCAAGACCGTGACGACGCACTCGTCCTACTCAGCGCGCTTCTACGATCTCGGCGCGGCCATAGAGATCGTGGCGCCTGTGGACGTGACGAGGGTCGAGGGCAAGGGCTAGCCGCTTCCGCGTCGAGGTCCTTCCGCGCGGAGCCCTCGAGACGGCTACTCGTCCTCGCCTCGTGGGCTGCGGACGCTCGCGCTGGAGCCGACCATACGCTCCCTACTCGACGAGGTTGCAGTTGACGTCGTGAACGGCCTTCGCCAATGACCGGTCGACGCTGCCTACCGCTGGCTCCACGACGTCGTCCACGAGGTCGCTCTCGCCGCAGTCCGCCTCCTTGATCGTGACGGTCGCCGTGGAGGTCAGCCCGTCCGGGTCGGCCACCGTGTAGGTGAAGGCATCGG
>DATLFR010000173.1 GCA_035540895.1 Actinomycetota bacterium
CGGGCTCGGCGCCCGCCGCCTGCGCGAGCGCGGCCTCAATCTCCTCGGGCTCGGGGGGGAGGACGACGGACCCGTTCATGCCCGCACCACCAACGTCTCGTGTTCGTCGGACACGTCTATCGTCACCTCGGGAGCCGAGTCGGCTATCTGGCGGTCTACGAATACCCGGACGCCCTCGAGCTCGACCACCTCGTCGGTGGGCTCCGGCGCGGGAGCGAAGCGGGGGCGCACCTGTCCGCCCGCCACGCGCAGGCGCACACCGACGTCCTCCGGCAGCGCCTCGGCCTGCTGCAGGGACCGGCGGATGACGTCCGCGGCGGCGTCGGTGACGTGGACGGCCATCAGCTCACCGACACCGTCCGGCCGGCCGGGACGAGCGCCACGTAGGTCGTGCCCCTGGCCAGCAGCAGCGGGTTGCCCTCGGCATCCGCGAAGCGGGTGTGCTCCCCGCCGCCGCGCGACCACCGTCCCCGGTAGGCGCGACCACCGCGGAGCACGATGGCGTCGCCGTCCCCGATCACCTGACTGTCGGGTGACGTCTGACGGTTCTGGTCGACGACCGTCCCCGGCCGGACGTTCACGAGCTGGATCACCACGTTCGTTGGGGCCACCTGGCTCCCGTCCTCGAGCGTGTGCGGGGTCGATCCGTTGAACCGAAGGTAGGTCTCGGTGTCGGTGTCGTACTGGTACCGGACGCTCGTCATCGGGGAGAACGACATCGTCACGGAGGTCCCCGGCTCACCGCTGGCGGGGTCCGTCCCTTCCTCCTCGGGCAGCCAGGAGAACAGAGCCGGAGGCGGGGAGCCGTCGCCCCGGCGCCAGAGCGCGTCGCTCGAGGTGTAGAGGTTGTACGGAGCCCGCCGTCCGCCGATCCGCTCGTAGGCCTCGGGGAACCGGTCGAAGTTGACGTCGGTGATCGAGTCGACCTCGGAGACCCGCGCCACCACCGGTGGCACCCCCCCGGCGTAGGCGAAGAGCGGGGAGAAGGGGGCGAGGACGTCCGGGTCCACGAACCTCGCGCTGCGGACCGGGCCGACCTGCCCGGGCTCCCGGGAGTGGAAGACCGCGATGAACCGGGTGATCCCGCCCTCGGCGAGCTCCTCGTAGACGACGTCCGCGTCCTCGAGCCCGGCCTGGGGGCGCTCGGGAGCCGAGTTGCCGATCTTCACCGCGAGGGCCTGGCGCTGCTCCCACTCCTGGCCCCGGCGCTCAACGGCTCCGGTGAGCGGGTGCTCGACGGTCGGGACCGGGGTCGGCGAGGGCGAGGGCGTCGGCGCGGGGGCGGGCTCGGGCTCCCGGCCGCGGCAGGACGCCAGGGCCAGGGCCAGGAGGACGAGCGCGCCGCAGAGCCGCGCAGGGATACGAGGGACCATACGGTGCGGCACACTATCGGACCCTCGCCGACGCGTCCACTCGCTCGGCTTCACGCGCCGGTCGACCCTAAGCCGCCCTCACCCCGCTCGGAGTCGGCGAGCTCTTCCACCTCGACGATGTCGGCGGTGGCGACCGGGACGAGCAGGAGCTGGGCGATGCGCTCGCCGCGCTCCACGACCAACGGCTGGCTCGGGTCGAGGTTCACGAGTATCACCTTCAGCTCGCCGCGGTACCCGGCGTCGATCACCCCCGGGGCGTTGACGATCGAGAGCCCGTCACGGGCCGCCCGGCCCGAGCGGGGGGTGGTCAGGCCGCACCAGCCTTCGGGGATCGCGATCGCTATGCCGGTCCCGACGACGGCGCGTTCACCGGGCCCGAGCGTCAGGTCAGAGACGGCGTGCAGGTCGAGCCCGGCGTCCCCAGCGCGCTGGTGCGTCGGGAGGGGCAGTCCTGGGTCGAGACGCTTGACGGGGAGCCGGAGGCGGCTCAGCCCGGCCACCTCTCCACGGGATGGGAAGCGGTGCGAACCACGTGGGCGGGTCCAGTCGCCGCCGGTTGCTCCATCGCCCCTGCCATCTCGACCTCCCTCTAGACGTCAGGACAACCTTCGCCCCCCGGCCCACCGCTGGCAACGAACCGCGGCGGGCCTCAGAGCAGGGCGGATCGGTGGAGCTGAAAGACCCACATCGCAGCGAGCGTCGCGACGACGACCCAGAGCGGCAGCTCGACCCGCACGCGTCGGCGGACGAGGACGGCGGCCAGGGCCACGACCACCGCCAGGATGCCCATCGGGGCGGCCGCCCAGGCCTCGGACAGGTCGAGGCGGAGGGTCGCCTCCACGCTCGTCGTCATCCCGCACGCGGGGCACGGGATGCCGGTGAGGGTGCGCAGCGGGCACGCCAGGTCCGGGTGCTGCGGGAGGCGAGGGAGGACGACGCCCGCTGCGAGCATCATCGCTGCCGGGAGGCGCAGGGTCGCGAGATCGACCACGACGCCGCGCGCTGGCCCGGTCCGCTCCTCGGGCTGTCCGGGGAAGGTCGACATCGACCTAGGCTAGCGTCGTGCGCGGTCAGCGGCGGGCGGACTTGATCGAGACGACCGCCTCGATGAACGACTCGTCGTCGGCCGGCTCCCCGAACGAGACGACCACCTCGCGCACCCTGGCCGCCAGGTCGGTCGCCAACCGATGCCGGGCCTCCGGGTCGATCGACTCCCGACGCTCCAGGAACAGCCGCATCGCGGCCAGGTCGGCATCGGACACACCGCTGACGTCCCACGTGGGGAGCGGGTCCGGCAGCTCGACCCCGCGGGTCGCGCCAACGCTCGCGTGCGGACGTCCACCGACCCGTTCCCGCGCCACGACGGTCCCCGCGACGAGGTCTCCCACCCGCTGGCCGCGCGGCGACAGCAGGATCGCGATCGTTCCCAACGCGTACGAGGTGAGGGGTCCATCGAGCAGCAGGACGAGCGATCGGACCGCCGCCTCCCGGAACCTGAGGGCGAGCCCGTCGTCACGCAGGACCCGCAGTCCCAACGCACGTTTGCCGGGCGTGCGACCCGACCAGACGGTCAGGAAGGCGACGTGGTAGCCGAACTCCACGATGAAGTACAGGATGAAGAAGGCGGCCAGCCCCACTGGCGCGCCCACGTCGACGCCGGCCGCTACGAAGGGGAGGATGAGGGCGAGTGACAGGCCCATCACGGCGGCGAGCTGGATCGCCCGGTCGATGAGCGCGGCCGCCGCCCGCGAGCCGAGGCCCGCCAGAGGCAGCTCGAGGTCGACGCCCTCCGGCGTGGCGATGGTCAGCCTGTCCTCGAACTCCACGCCATGAACCTAGAACGTTTCCTGCGGGACCGGCAGCGCGACTGGACGGAGCTCGAGCAGCTGTCCCAACGCGCTGGCAGACGCCCGGACCGTCTCGGCCCCCACGAGCTCCTCCGACTGGGAACGCTGTACCGAGCGGCCGCCGCCGACCTCGCGCTCGCCCGCCGCAGGTGGCCGGGCGACCCGGCGGTCCGCCGCCTGGAGCAGGCGGTGGGGCAGGCTCGGCACCTCGTCTACGACACGCAGACCCGGCGGGAGTCGGCGGTGCGGTTCTTCACCGACACGTACTGGCGACGCATCGCGGAGCGGCCTTCGGTGCTCGCCGCCGCCGCCGTCCTGCTCTTCGGGCCGTGGCTCCTGGCCTCGCTCTGGGCCCTCACCGATCCCGGAGGCGCCTCCGGGCTCGTCCCCGGGGAGTACCGGTCGGTGACCGAGCCGCGGACCCCCGGCCGTTCGCTCGGCCTCGGTGTGCAGGAGCGGGCGGCCTTCTCGTCGATGATCATGACCAACAACATCCAGGTGACCTTCCTCGCCTTCGCCGGCGGGGCCGTGGCGGGTCTCGGCACAGCTCTCGTGCTCCTCTTCAACGGGACCCTGCTCGGAACGGTGAGCGGGCTCGCCTTCGGCGCCGGCAACGGTGTCGCCTTCACCGAGCTCGTGGTCGCGCACGGACTGCTGGAGCTGTCCTGCATCGTCGTCTCCGGGGCGGCCGGGCTGCGACTCGGGTGGTCGATCGTCGACCCGGGACGGCTCCCGCGCTCCGTCGCGGTGGTCCGCGAGGGACGCCGGGCCGTGGAGATGGTGCTCGGCACCGTCCCCTGGCTCGTCGTCGCGGGCCTCGTGGAGGGTTTCATCACGCCGGCCGGCCTAGGCCTCACGGCCGCCGCCACCATCGGCCTCCTCCTAGGCATCACCTTCTGGTCCCTGACCTTCTGGCGCGGGACGCTCATCCCCCGCCGAAGGCGAGCCTCCGACGTCGCGGGAGGGGCGGTTCCCGGGCCGGCCGGTGCCGAGCGAGCCGCAGACGCCGAGGGGGAGGCGCAAGGCGAGCCGGCACCGGCCGGCCCCTAACGCGACCACCCCCACCACGTCACAACCGCGCCCGCGCCTTGGCCCTCAGGTACGCCCGCACGCACGCGGCGCCCAGAGCCTCCGGCCTGGCCTCGACCACGTCGGCTCCCACCCGGCGCAGGAGCGCCGCGGCTCGCGCCCTGGCTGCCAGGACATCCACGGCGACCGCGGCCTCGTACACGTCGTGGGGCTGACGCGGCTCCCGCTCGACGATCCGGGCGAGGTCGGTGTCGGTGGCGGTGGCGACGACGACGGCGTGGCGCCGAGCCAGGACCGGGACGGCGTCCACGAGCGGACGCGCTGCGGACTCCTCCAGGAGATCCGTGAGGACGATGACGAGCGCCCGCTTCAACCCACCCACGGTGCGGAAGGCGAGCTCGTGATCGCTCTCGACGGGCGTTGGCTCGAGGTCGAAGACCGCCCGGACGACCGCATCGCCGCCGTTCCGTCGCGGCCGGACGCTCCTGCGGATAGCGTCGTCGAACGCGACCACGCCGCACCTGTCCCCCACCTCGTCGGCGACGAGAGCTACGGCGGCGACGGCGTCGACGGCCGCGTCCAGGCGCGTGCGGTCCCCGAGCGGCGCGCCCATGAGGCGGCCGGTGTCCACCACGCAGATGACCTCGCGGTCCTGCTCGATCCGGTACTGGTTGCTCATGGGGCGTCCGGTCCGCCGCGTGGCCGACCAGTTGATCTGACGGACGTCGTCGTCCGGCTGGTACTCACGGATCGTCTCGAAGTCCGTCCCGAGTCCGAGCGGTCCGCGCGTGAGGTGACCGGCGTCGCGGAACCTGCCCTGACGCACCGCCATGGCCAGGGTCCGGGCCGCCGGGAGGTCCGGGTACACGGTCACCTCGGTGGCCTCGCCGCAGCGTTGGTGGTACCACGCACCGAGCCCGAGCCGTCCGGTCACGCGGACGGCCACCGGCGGGACGCTGTGGCGGCCCCGGCGCATCGGCGTCACGGTCGCGAGCAGCCCTTGGTCGCGCTCGTCCGGATCCAGGAAGAGGTCGGGCGGGACGGGCTGCCGGACGCGGGCGCGTCCGGCCGCGGCCACCCTCACGACGACGCGGGACCCGACCCCTCGCGACTGGACCGCCGCCACCTCCCGGTCGACCCGGGGAGGGGTCCGGACGCTGAGCGCGTCCGCGACGACGACCCCGGCGACGACCAGGACGGCGATCGCCGCGACCCACGCCGGGGCGACGAGGGCGGACAGGGCGGCGACCGCGACCAGCGCCGCCGCCCGGGCCGTCGGCGCCATCTACCTCGGGACGGGGACGGACGCGATCGCGGCTCCCACGGCGTCGTCGGGACGGTACCGCTCGAGCTCCGCCTCGGGGCGGAGCATCAAGCGGTGGCGCAGCACGGGTCTGGCCATGCGAACCACGTCGTCGGGGGTCACGAAGTCGCGTCCGTCCAGCCTTGCGGCGGCCTTCGCCGCGGCGAGCAGGTGGACGCCGGCGCGGGGGCTCGCGCCCAGGGCGACGCTGGGGAGCTCGCGCGTCCTCCTGATGACCGCCGTCACGTACGAGACGACCTCGTCGGACACGGTGGTCGCGTCGACCTCCTCCCGGAGCTCGATCACCTCGTCGGCGTCCGTGACGGCCTCTACCTCGTCGAGCGTCGTCGGGACGACCCCCGAGTGCGCCACCCGCAGGATGTCCTCCTCCTCGGGGGCCGCGGGGTACCCGACGTCGACCTTCACGAGGAAGCGGTCGAGCTGGGCCTCCGGGAGAGGGTAGGTCCCCTCGTACTCGATGGGGTTCTGGGTGGCCACGACGAGGAAGGGGTCCGGGAGCAGGTGAGCCTCCCCGCCGACCGAGACCTGCCGCTCCTGCATCGCCTCCAGGAGGGCGGCCTGCGTCTTGGGGGGGGTCCGGTTGACCTCGTCGGCGAGCAGGACGTTGGTGAAGACCGGCCCGGGGCTGAACCTCAGCGACGACCGCTGGAGCGTCATGGTGCCGGTGAGGTCGGACGGGAGCATGTCCGGGGTGAACTGCACCCGGGTGAAGTCCATCCCGAGGGCCCGGGCGACCGCGTTGGCCATCAGGGTCTTGGCCACGCCCGGCACCCCTTCGAGGAGCACGTGTCCGGAGACGCCGACGGCGGCGAGCAGGATGTCGATCGTCTCCGCCTGTCCGACGATGACCTTGGCCACCTCGTCTCCCAGGCGGTCACGCAGGTCCCGCACCGCTGCCTCCCGTGGCCGTGGTCGATGACAGTCGGGCCAGCGCTCGACCCACCGCCAGGACCTCCTCAGGCGAACCGCCCTCACCCAGGACGGCGTCCAACTCCTCCGGCGTGAGTCCCGCGCGCAGGCCGATCTCGCGCAGCGGCCGCTCGCCGGCCAACGGATCGTAACCGGCACGTCCCGCCAGGCGGAGCCTGATCGCCGTCCGCACGGGCTCCACCGCGTCCGCGGGCCGGTCGGTGCGCGCCAGGGTCGCCGCGACGGCCTCCACGTACAGCCGGCGTGGCGGGGGAAGCTCGCGAGCCCCCGTGGTCGCCGGGCCGAGCCGCCGTCCACGCGAGACCATCCATACGAGCGCGGCCAGGACGAGGCCGGCCATCGTCCATCTCCAGCCGGCTGGGATCGCTGCGACGCCCTGCCCGTCGACGTAGCCGTGGA
>DATLFR010000174.1 GCA_035540895.1 Actinomycetota bacterium
GGGCAGGACCTGCGCGGCCCGGACCGCGTTCTCGAGTCGCACCGTGTACCCACCGCCGGGCGCGTGGTGCACCGAGACGCGGGCTCCCGGGGGCACCCGGACCGGGAACGGCCCCGAACCCCCGGACGGGGCGTCGCTGACCGTGCCGCCCTCCGGCAGCAGGACCGAGTGCTGGGCCTGCCCGGACAGCCCCACCCGGACCGTCCCCGACGCCTTCCCCGGCGTGGTGCCCGTGTAGAAGAGGTCCATGATCCGCTTGTGGGTCCAGCCTGCCCGGGCCTGACCGAGCACCCCGTCCATCGCCATCCCCATCCCGTGGGCCGTGCCCCGGCCCTCCACCAGAACGTGCGTTCCGCCATCCGGAGGTGTAGGCCCGGCCGGAGTGGGGGAGGTGGGGTCGGCGTACCCGGTGGCTGTGGCTCCCCACAGGAGCGAGAGCAGCAGGAGGCTGGGAACGGCTCGGCGCATGCGTCCGAGCCTACCGAGGGGAGGGCATCTCGTGCGGAGAGGGGTTCGACACACCGCTGCGACGGGGATGAAGAGGGGAGACGTTGTTGCAAGCGAGGGCCGCAGGAGGCCCCCACGGGCGGCGTCGCCCGATGTAGCCGGAAGGGTGGTTCCCTTGGGTGGAATGCGCTTCCGCAGGCACCAGCTGCCGGTGGGAGACGAGACCATCCCCGTCCTCGTCTCGAGCGAGGAGGGTGTGCCGAAGGCCGTCTTCATGAGCTACGAGGCCTTCCTCGAGCTCGCCGCGGCCCTGTACACCGCGATCGAGGCCTTGAAGGTCTCGGGCGTCGACCCGGATGAGCTGTTCGGGCCCGACGACGACGACCTGCCCCTCGACCTGCTCTCGGACGGAGAGGACGCGGAGCCCATCCTCCGCCAGGTCTACCCTCCGGTAGGCGAGGTCGACGAGGCGGACGGGACCGACGAGGACGCCTGAGGCGTCACCCGGGCCGGACGGCCCCGATGATGTTCTTGTGCAGCGGCGAGATCTCCACGTGCCTGCCCGTCCGGGGCGAGTGGATCATCATCCCGTCTCCCAGGTACATCCCGATGTGTCCGGGCGAGTAGACGAGGTCTCCCGGCTGCATCTGGTCGAGCGGGACGCGCGGGAGGCCCGAGAACTGGGCCCGTGAGGTCCGCGGCAGCTCCACCCCGGCCGCCCGCCAGACGTACGAGGTGAACCCGGAGCAGTCGAACGAGTTCGGACCCGTGCTCCCGTAGCGGTAGGGCTTCCCGAGCTGGTGGTGGGCGGTGGCGATGGCGATCTCGGCGGGTGTGGGTGCGGGGGGAGGCGGCGGAGCCGCCTGGACGATCGGCTCGGGAGCGGGGCTCCCGGCCAGCTCGAACCCGATCGCCGCCGTCCGGACCGGCTGCGAGGAGGGGGCGTCCTCGACCCCGGCCAGGGCCGTGAGCGCCAGCCGGGCGGTGGCCGAACCCCGTTGCGACGTCGGCGGCGGGGTCGTCTGCGCGCCGGCCCCGGTGGTCGCTGCGAACAGCGCCACCGCGGTGAGCGCGAGGATACGTGCGCGCATCATCGATCTCCTGTCGTTGGCTGGGCCGGGCGCTCTCCGGGGCCCGGGACGCGGCGTGCAGGCGCTCGCGTCGTGATCTGGGAACCCGGTGTTCTTACACGAGCGTGATCTTCCGTGTCAAACCCCGGGAGCGCCTCGTCGCGGTGCGACCCGACATAATCGGACCGTGGACGCAGGACTTTACGGCCCCGACTCGATCACCTGGCGCCTCACGCGCGAGTCGGTGATGCTCCTCGGCGGCCCCCGGGCCCTCCTCATGCAGCTCGCGCACCCGCTCGTGGCGGCCGGCGTTGCCCAGCACTCCGACTTCCAGCGCGACCCGCTGGCGCGCCTGAGGCGCACGCTGGACATGACGCTCGCCCTCGTGTTCGGGGGCGGGCGGGAGGCGGAGGAGGCCGCCGACCAGATCAACCGGGTGCACTCGTTCGTGCGCGGGACGCTCCCCGAGGCCTCCGGACGCTTCCCCGCCGGGACCCCCTACGACGCGCGGGACCCGGAGCTGTTGCTCTGGGTGCACGCCACGCTGGTCGACACCACCCTCACCGTCTACCCGCGGTACGTGGAGCCGCTGTCCGAAGACGAGCTCGCCCTCGCCTACGAGGAGTCGAAGGTGGCGGCGCGGGCGCTGCGGGTGCCCGAGGAGATCATCCCGCCCGACCTGGCCGCGTTCCGTGAGTACATGTCCTCCACGATCGCCTCCGACTCCATAGGGGTGGCGCCGTTCCAGGCGGAGCTCGCCCGGGCGGTCCTGTACCCGCCGGTGCCGTGGGTCCCGAAGCGCTTCTTCGAGCTCGGGACCGCGGTGACGATGGGGCTGCTGCCGGACAGGCTGCGCGCCCTGTACGGCCTGGAGCTCTCGGGCGGACGGCGGCGGCTGTACGACTGGTCGCCCCGGCTCGTCCGACGCGTCCTCCCCGCGCTCCCGCGGGCCGCCCGCCACATGCCGCAGGCGAGGCGGGCTTACCGCCGGGTGGAGGGGGCGTGAGCGGGGAGCCGATCGAGGTGCTGGTGCCGTCCGAGGGCGTGCGCCGGTTCCTCGACGAGCGGATCGGCCCGAGCGAGGCCCCCGTGGAGGTCTCCCGCCTCGGCGAGGGGCACTCCAACCTGACCTTCCTCGTGCGCCGGGGCGACGAGGAGTGGGTGCTGCGCCGGCCGCCCCGCGGGGAGATCCTCCCGGGCACCCACGAGATGAGCAGGGAGTTCCGGGTGATGTCCGCGCTCGTCTCCCACGGCTGCGACGTCCCCGTCCCCCGTCCGCTCGAGCTGTGCGACACCTCCGACCACATCGGGGCGCCCTTCTACCTGATGGAGCCGGTCGACGGGGTGGTGGTCCGGGAGCGGATGCCGGACCGCTTCGACACCCCCGAGCACCGGCGTGCCGTGGGGTTCGCGTTGGCGGACATGCTGGCCGCGGTCCATGCCGTCCCGTGGCGCGAGGTAGGTCTGGAGACGTTCAGCCGCAAGCCCGACGAGTTCCTCGTCCGCAACCACGGGCGGATGCAGCAGCTGTACGACCTCGTCCGTCATCGCGAGGTGCCCGAGATCGACGAGGCGGGGGCCTGGCTGCGCGAGAACATGCCGGTCCAGCGCGAGTCGACCCTGACCCACGGCGACTACAAGCTCGACAACGTCATCCTGGCCCCCGACCTCCCGCCCCGCATCGCGGCGGTGGTCGACTGGGAGATCTCCGCGATCGGCGACCCGATGGTCGACCTCGGATGGATGCTGTACTTCTCCCGGGAGGCGGGGGACCCCGATTCAGGGCTGGGCACCGCCGTGACCGAGCAGCCGGGGTACCCCACCCGCGGCCAGCTCGCGGCGCGCTACGCGGAGCGGACCGGCCGCGACCTGGCCGATCTCAGGTTCTACGTCGCGTTCGCCGGCTGGAAGATCGCGATCATCATGGAGGGCTCGTACCGCCGCTGGCTCGAGGGGATGGCGGACGACCCGATGTTCGAGCATCTCGGGCCTGTCGTCCCGGCCCTCGCGCGGCGCTCTCTGGACGTGATCTCAGGGTCCGTCGGCGTCGAGTAGCGCGTCGCCGCCGGCTCCCCGTATGAGCTCGGTCCAGGCCGGGTGCTCGCGCGGGTCCCAGATCCCGGCCAGGTGAGCGCGAGCCTCCTCGGGCGTCCATCTCCCGCGCTGGAGCGCGTACACCGAGTAGAAGGCGCTCACCCTGAAGTTCGCCGCGCAGTGGACGTGCGTGCGGCGGTCGCCGGCGGCGTCCATCGCCTCGGTGAACCGGTGGAGGTCGGCGGGGGTGGGCCGGTCGAAGTCGACCGGGATGTGCACGTACTCGAGCCCCTGACCCTCGACGACCTCCCGCTCGTCGGGCGTCGCGTACTCGCTGTCGGCGGGGAGCAGGTCGATGACGAGCCCGTACCCCTCGTCGGCCAGGCCCTCGAGGGCGTCACGGGGGATCACCCCGGACGTGGTCAGCCGGTCGCTCACCCGGCGGAAGTTGTAGCTGCTCTCGATCCCCACGCCCCCAGTGTGGCCGACCGGGGCGCCGTTTCGCGCTCCGGCGGGGCGGGGATGAGGGGCGCATGAGGAGGATCGTACGCAAGCTCATGCTCGGCGCCGTCACGATGCTTGCCGTGCGGGTCGTGGAGTACTTCATGACCGACACGGGCAAGCCGGGCTCGCTCAGCCGCAAGCGCAGCTAGCCAGACACCCCTGGTCTCGGACAGCCCGACCCCGCGCGGGCTACGTGCCGGCGCGGGGCAGGCTCACCACGAACCGGGAGCCGGTCGGCGCGTTCGGCTCGTATCGGATCTCGCCCCCGTTCGCGGCGGCGAGCCCCCGGACGATCGAGAGCCCCAGGCCCGACCCCGGGGTGCCGCGCGCGCTCTCCGCGCGTGAGAACCGCTCGAACATGCGGGGCACGAAGACCTCCGGGACACCCGACCCCGAGTCGGACACGGCGATATCCACCCGGTCTCCCCGGCCGCGCGCCTCGACGACCACCGGGGGCGCCCCGTGCTTCAGGGCGTTCACGACGAAGTTCTCGAGGATCCGGCGCAGGTGCATGCGGTCGACGAGGACGGAGATATCCTCCGGCTCGACCCGGATCGCGATGGGGTCGCCGTGTCCGAGCGCGTCTGCGACCTCTTCCAGGGCCTCCCGGACATCCACCGCCTCGGGTCTCGTGTCCAGCGCTCCGGCTTCGATGCGGGACAGCGTGAGCAGTCCGTCGAGCATGGCCGCCGCGTTATGGGCGTGCTTCTCGATCATCTCGAGCATCCGCTCGAGTTCGGAGCGGTCGTCGCGTGTCCGGAGCAAGGAGGCGAGTCCGAGGATCGTGGTGATCGGGGTGCGAAGGTCGTGCGAGGTGACGGCCACGAAGTCGCGGAGAGACCGGTTCAGGCCGGCGAGCTCCTCGTTGCGCTCCCGCAGCTCCTCGTTCACGCGCTCGACCTCCTGCGTGGAGCTGTAGAGGTCGGAGGTGACCCGCTCGGCGATCCGCTCGGCCTCCCGCCGGGCGGCCCGCTCGCGCTCGAGCCTGCGTCTCAGCGCGTCCGTCTGCGGGTCGGGCCCCGGCATCAGCCCTCGAAGGTGATCCGCAGCGTGCAGTGCGGGTCGCCCCGCTCGATGCACTCGAGCTGTTCGACCCCCAGGTCTTCCTTGAAGTGGTTCGCGGTGCCCTCGACCAGGCCTTCGGCGAAGAAGCACATCCGGCGGTACGAGTCGTAGGTCAGGCGGAGCTCGTCGGGGCGGGAGTCGTCGAACCTGAACGTGGGTGCGTACGCGCCTGGGAAGAGCTTCCGCACCTCGGGGTGGATGACGTCGTTGAGCGTGAGGATGAACGATCGTGCGCTGCTGTGCCCGTCGAAGAAGACCGGATAGCGGTCGACGAGCTCCGGGAACGCCTCCCGGCCCAGCCAGCGTTGGATGTCCTGCCTCGTGCTACCGAGGCGCTCCGCGGACGCCTGCACGAGGGAGCCGAGCTCCTCGTCCGGATAGGTCCCGACCGCCGTGTAGACGCCGTCCACGCCGGCGTCGTCGAGGATGGCGTCCCACATCTGTTCACCGTGGTCGCGGACCACCACATGCTCGAGGAGGTTGAAGATGATCCCCTTCAATGGTCTCCCTCGATGGACGGCGCCCTCGACCAGTGTAAGCAGGATGCCGCAAAAGGGAGGAACCGGGTCCTGGGGAGACCCGGTTCCTACGCTGCTGAGGGGGTGCGCTCGACCAGTGAAACGCGCGTGGGGGGCGAACCCGTCGCCCCGGGTGAGGGCGAGGCACGGGCGGTCGGGGACGGGGTCCGTCCGCCGCGTCCCGAACCGGTCGGCGGGTAGGCTGCTTGCCGACGTGAGACGAGACCCCGCCCCGATCCGGACCCGCGAGCGATGAAGGACGTCGCCCTCGTCGGGCTCCCGTACTC
>DATLFR010000175.1 GCA_035540895.1 Actinomycetota bacterium
GTCGTGGATGGAGACGGCCGCCGACGAGTTCTTCCGCGTCTACTCCAAGCCCCGCGGACGGATGGCCTTCTACGCCGCCGCCCGCCAGATCTACCTGGACGAGCCGCATGCCGAGGAGGGGCTCTGGGCCCGCCTGGCCGAGGTCGACGTTCCGGCGCACTTCGTGTTCGGACGCCGCGACAACCTCGTCCCGGCGTCGTTCGCCAAGGTCGTGGCGGAGATGATGCCGAACGCGAAGCTCTCCGTCTTCGAGGACTGCGGACACGTCCCGCAGGTCGAGGAGCCGGACCGCACGAACCGCCTCATCCGCGCCCTGATGGGCTGACGCGTCCCGCGGTGCGGTCCGCCGGGGCTCGCGTAGGATGGGCGGCGATGGCGCTCAGGAAGATCATCGGCACCGAGACCGAGTACGGCGTGACGGTCACCGGGCCGTCCGACGTGTCTCCCGTCCTGGTGGCCGGGATGCTGGTCGGGCAGTACGGGGCCGCGGAGCTGCGCCGCGTGAAGTGGGACTTCCAGGAGGAGAACCCGCTGCGCGACGCGCGCGGCTTCGAGGGAGCCCGCAACCGCGAGGCGGCCGAGGAGGAGGGGGCGCTCGTCAACCTGGTGCTGACGAACGGCGCCCGCTACTACGTCGACCATGCCCACCCAGAGTTCTCGACCCCCGAGACGACCAACCCGCGCGACTGCGTCCTGTGGGACAAGGCGGGGGAGGCGATCCTGTACGAGTCGATACGGCGCGCGTCGGAGGTGATGCCGCCGGGAGCCCGGGTCCACGTCTACAAGAACAACTCAGACGGCAAGGGCAACAGCTACGGCACCCACGAGAACTACCTCGTCGACCGCGCCGTGCCCTTCGCGCGCTTGTCGGCCGCGCTCATCCCGTTCTTCGTCACGCGGCAGGTGTTCACGGGCGCGGGGAAGGTGGGGTCGGAGGAGCCGGGAGCGAACGGCGTCACGTACCAGCTGACCCAGCGGGCGGACTTCATCGAAGCCGAGGTGGGGCTCGAGACCACGCTGAAGCGTCCGATAGTGAACACCCGCGACGAGCCGCACGCCGACGCCGACCGTTTCCGCCGTCTCCACGTGATCCTGGGCGACGCGAACATGAGCGAGGTCGCGACCTTCCTGAAGGTCGGGACGACCGCGCTCATCCTGATGCTCGTCGAGGACGGGGCCCTGGACACGGACGCGTTCACCATGGCCGCGCCGGTCGCGGCGATCAAGGACATCAGCCGCGACCCCGACCTGCGCACCACCGTGGAGCTGTCCGACGGACGCCGCGTCACCGCCCTCGAGCACCAGTGGGAGTACCTGGAAGCGGTGAAGCGGTACCTCAAGACGAAGGGTGACGACCTCGACGTCGATCCCGAGTGGCCGGCCGAGGTCGTCTCCCGCTGGGAGTACGTCCTGGCCGGTCTGGAGGCCGACCCGATGACGCTCGAGCGCGAGCTCGACTGGGTCGCAAAGAGGGCTCTGCTCGAGGGGTACCGGGAGCGCCACGGGCTCGCGTGGAACGACCCCAAGCTGCGGATGGTGGATCTGCAGTACCACGACGTCGACCCCGACCGAGGGCTGTACCACCGGCTCGTCTCCGCCGACCGTGTGGAGCGGCTGGTCGGGGACGACGAGGTCCGGGCCGCGATGACCGAGCCGCCCACTGACACCCGGGCCTACTTCCGCGGACGATGCCTCGCCCGCTACGCGACGAGCCTGGTGGCCGCCTCGTGGGACGCATTGATCTTCGACCTGGACGGCCAGACCCTCAAGCGGATCCCGATGCTGGACCCCCACCGCGGCACCGAGGCGCACACCCGCGCCCTGATAGAGGCCCACGCGGACCCCCGCGACCTCGTGGAGGCACTTCAGGGCTGATCGGTCGGCGGCTCGACCGCGATGTGCTCGGCTCGGGTCCGCCAGCCGGTGCGTCGGTCCACCTCGATCGGGAGCGTGTCCCATCCGGCGGTCCGCAGCGCGACCCGGCACGCATGCCAGGCCGACCATGCGTCGTAGGCCCACGCCGCCGGCCAGACGTGGTCCAGGGCCTCCGCCTGGGTCCGGATCTCCGCGGGGTCGATCCCCACCGACCGCAGGGCGTTGAGCAGGTGCATGCCGGCCAGCTCGCACGCGAGCAGGGCCTGGGAGAGGCTCTCGTCGGCGGGGGGGCGGGGCTCCATCGGTTGTTCAGCACACGACTGATGTGCCGATACACTAAACGGGAGCTAGGAGGAAGGCCCGGATGTCCCGTTCAGAGCGCGAGCAGAAGCAGAAGGCACCTCGGCGCAAGGAGGCCGAGGAGGCCGAGGCCGCCCCTCAGGCGGCCGAGAAGGGCGAGCGCCTGAAGGAGGACATGGACAAGCTCCTGGACGAGATCGACTCGGTGCTCGAGGAGAACGCCGAGGAGTTCATCAAGAACTACGTCCAGAAGGGCGGCGAGTGAGGGACCTGCGGCTCCGCTCCGCAGATCTCCTCAGGAGTACCGCGGCCTCCCCCTGCGATCGGCAGAACGTGCTCCCGCGGGGGCTCCCGGGAGCCAGCTGAGAGATCCCGCTCGTGCGGACCGGCGCCACCGCGTGCACCGGCGATGAGGGTCCCGGATGACGCAGCCGCACGGCTCGCTCCGGCTGAGAGGCTTCGCCCTGCGCGTCCTGGCTGACCACCCTCTGGAACGCGCAACCCCGCCTCGGCCCTACGTTGTCGCAGCCTGGCGCTCGCCTGACCGGTGAGCCGACCTCGCGAAGCGGCACGCCTGGCTCCCCTCGTCCTGGCGACCATGACGTCGCAGGCCTTGATCGTCGTCCTGTCCCCGACGATCGTCGAGGTAGGGGCGGATCTCGGCGCATCGGTGAGCGCGGTTGGGCAGGCCCGCTCGATATCAGCCGCGGTGGCCGTCATCGCGTCGGTGATCGTGTTGCGGCGGGTCGACGCGGTCGGTGTGCCGCGCCTCGGTGCGGTGGGGGCGCTGGTCGCGATCGGAGCCTCGTCGCTGTTGTCGCTGTCGCCGGGCCTGGCCATGTTCCTGTCCGGGCATGTGCTCGTCGGGATCGGCATCGCGCTGCTGCTCTCGGCGGGGTTCGCCGGCGTCGCTGCGTTCCCGCCCGAGCGCCGGGCCTGGGCCATGGGGTACGTCGCAGGCGCCAACGCCCTCGCCTGGGTCGCCGTGAACCCCGTCGTCGGCATCGTCACGGACCTAGTGTCCTGGCGCCTCGCTCATGCAGCGCCAGCCGCTCTCGCGGTCGCCTGCCTCCTCTCCCTCCGCCGAGCGGGCAGCGGGGGGAACGTGACGATCCCGCCACGCCTGAGCGCTCTGTTCGCGCACCGCTCCGCGCGGCGGTGGATCGTGACCGAGCTGATCGCCTACGGCGCATGGACCGGTCTCCTCACCTTCATCGGTGCGTTCTTCGTCGAGGAGCTCGAGGTGGGGGAGAGCACCGTAGGTTGGTTGCTCGCCTTGGGCGCTGCCGCGTACTTCGTGGCTTCGACGCGCATCGGGGCCCTCACCGACAGGTGGCCGCGCAGGCGGATGATCGCGGGAGCAGCGATCCTCATGGCTGGACTCGCGGTCTTCCAGTTCCAGGTGATGGGAGTGGTTCCGGCCACGCTGATCTTCGTGGCCATCGGATCCTCGGCGGGGGTGCGCACGCCCGCGTCGAGCGGCCTGGGTCTCGAACAGCTGCCGGGTCATCCCGGCGCGATGATGGCGGCGCGCACTGCGGCGACCCAACTCGGGTACCTGGTCGGGGCGGTCATGGGCGGCGTTGTGATCGCGGTGTGGGGCTACGCGGCCCTGGGGATCGCCCTGGCCCTGGGGCTGACGCTGTCCGCCAGCCTCATCCTCCTCGTCCGCGATCCCCTAGAGGAGCGCGCGCGGTCGTGAGCGGAGAGTTGGGGTGGAGGGCGGTCGGCCGCGGCAAAGGGTGAGCAAGAGCCAACGTCCGGTGCCATGTGCTCAGAGCCACGGGGGTCCCGCTCGCCGGGCTCCAGGTCGACCCCCGGCGGCCGCGGCTACAGCATCGGTAGCGTTTCTTCGTGGAGGAGGCACAGCCCGAGGTGCGACCAGCCGTCCTCCCCCGAGCAGCAGGTGCCGCAGCAGCCGACCCAGGGGAGGAGTGGTCAGCCTTGGCAGCTCGACTAGTAGGCAACAACCACGTCGCCATCACCGTCAGCGACCTCGATCGCAGCAGCGCGTGGTACTGCGACCTGTTCGGGCTGACGGTGGTGAGCAACGACGAGAACGTGGGGCCTCCATACTTCACGGATGTCCGGTATCGCGGCCTGTTCGATCTGACCACGTTCTCCTACGTCGTCGCGCTCTGCGAGCACCGAGACGGGGAACGTGTGTCGTTCGATCCCCGCCGGCCCGGTCTGGACCATGTGGGCTTCCACGTCCCCGAACGGAGCGACCTCGATGGCTGGGTTGAACGTCTGGACGAACGAGGGATCCCCCACTCCGGGATAAAGGAGGCACCCTACGCCGACGTCATCTCCTTCCGGGATCCGGACGACATCGCGCTCGAGCTCGCATACGTGAAGGTCGACTTCTGGGCTGACCTCATCGGACGCGCGTCTTAGCCCCCTCCCGGCTCCCGCGGCGGTTCGCCGACTCGGCATGCGGGGATGTCCGGGGGGTGTCGCCCGAGCGAGCTCTTCTCGACCGCGCCAGGGAGCTCCTTCTCGCCGCTCGGGCCGTCGTCCCGCATACGGACGCCGACGGGCTCTCCGCGGGCGCCCTCGCGCTGCGTAGCCGCGGGGGGTCGGCGTCCGATGCGGTCCTGCTGAATCGCGGTGAGACGCCCTTCGCGGGGACGGACCTGCCCCGAGGGCCGCTGGCCGTCCTGGACTGGGGTATGCGACCGGACGGCCCCTCCGGCCTGATAGTCGACCATCACGTACCGGAGGCTGAGCCGCGGGACGACCAGGTGCTCGTCTCGGGGTTCGGCGAGCGGCCGGAGGTCAGCACCTCGGTGCTGCTCGCACGGATCGTCCCGGAGGCCCCGAGGTGGGTGGCCGCGGTAGGTGCCTTCGGGGACCTCGGGTCGGTCGCGTTCAGCCTCCCCGAGCTGGACCGGGTCCCGCCCGGACCCATCCGGCGTCTCACCCCGCTCATAAACGCGCCCCGCCGCCTCCCGGACGGACCGGTGCGCGAGGCCCTAGCGCTGCTCGTGGAGCATCCGGACCCGGGCTCGGCCCTGCGCGACCCGCGCATCGAGGCTCTTCGCGAGGCGAAAGAGGAGTGGTCGACCGCGTACAAGCAGGCTCTCAGGACGGCGCCCGAGGTGCGCGGTGATCTAGCGGTGGTGCGGCTGGCTTCGCCGTACCAGATCCATCCGCTCGTCGCCCAGGCGTGGAGGAGACGGCTCGCCCCGCGCGTCGTGCTCGTCTCCAACGAGGGATACCTGCCGGGGAAGGTCAACTTCGCGGTGCGGGGAGGCTCGGGCGACCTGAGGGAGCTGCTACGCCGCGCCCTGCCCGATGAGGGCGGGGAGTTCGCGCACGGTCACCCGTCGGCGACCGGGGGGAGCCTGCACCCGGAGACGTTCGAGCGCCTCCTGGAGGAGCTCCATCGAGCCGAGGTGGCGTCGTGAGGCTCGGGTTCGCCGTGAAGGTGCTGGCCGACGGCGGCCTTCCCTCCCACGACACCCGGCGGTGGCAGTCGGGACCCCACCTCTCCCGGTCGCTCGACCTGCTCGATCGGATCTTCTCGTACCTCGAGCGGGCGGATATCTCCATGTACCGGATGGCCACCGCGCTCGCTCCGTATGCGAGCCACCCGGACCTCCCGGGCTTCTGGTCGCAGATCGAGGAGTGCCGAACGAGGCTGTCGGAGGTCGGCGAGAGGGCCCGCCGGCTGGGGCTCAGGCTGTCCGTCCATCCCGGGCAGTACACCGTCCTGAACTCCGAGAAGCCCGAGGTACGTGACAACGCCGTCCGCGAGCTCGAGGTGCAGGCCTCACTGCTGGATGCCATGGGGCTCGGACCGGAGGCCGTCGTCGTCCTCCATGTGGGGGGGATGGCTGGACGGCCGGAAGCCGCCCTCGACCGCTTCGAGTCCGGCCTGGACATGCTCAGCGACCGGGCCAGGGCGCGACTCGTTGTGGAGAACGACGACCGACTGTTCTCCCTGGCCCAGGTGCTGGAGCTGAACCGGAGGACATCGCTGCCCGTCGTGTTCGACGTCCTGCACCACCACTGCAACGACCCGGACGGTATCGCGCTCCCCGAGGCCCTCCGTCTCGCGCTCGACACGTGGCCCGCCGACGTGGTCCCCAAGGTCCACTTCTCCTCCCCGCTCACGCAGGTGCGTGAGAGCAGGGTCAAGGTCGATGGACGCCTGGCCACCCGCTACGACCTCCCTGCTCCCCATGCGCATTCCGACCTCATCGACCCGATGAGCTTCGAGGCTTTCCTGAACGTCGCCGACGCGCGTCGCGACTTCGACGTCATGCTCGAGTCGAAGGCGAAGGATCTAGCTCTGCTCAGGCTGCGAGACGCCATGTTGAGGCGCGGATTCGATATCCGGTGAACGGGCGGTTTCAAGACGGTTGGCCGGGGGAGGTACGGGTCCCCCCTAGGAGGCCCCCTTTGGAGATGACGCTGAAGTTGATGCCTGGCGCCCGCTCGGTCCCTGTCGCCCGTCGCGCGGTCGATGCGCTCGCGGAGGACCTGTCACCGGAGATGGCCGAGACCGTGAAGATCCTGGTGACTGAGCTGGTCTCCCCGGCGGTGGGAGGTCCTCAGCAGGAGAGCCCGGTCAGCCTTCGTCTCGTCCGGACCGGCTCGACCGTCCGGGGCGAGGTGACCTACCCGGGCGCCTGCGCCCCGTCGGACACCGG